>CAZHGF010000001.1:0-805 GCA_964531945.1 uncultured Gammaproteobacteria bacterium
TACCAATACATGTTGCGTTTAAGCGTCTTGTGCGCAGGGTAGATTTCTACTCTTCACCCAGAAGTTTTCCGCCTTTCGCGAAGAACTTCTTAACAAACTTATTTGGTTGAGCGATAGACCTGATCTTATTCATTACCTGACCTACATCTGTGGTAGAGGAAGAAGCCGGTGATGAGCCGACAGGAAGTCCCTGCGTACTGGTTTTCCCGGCTATTTCTGTAGTTATTCGCTCCATCAGAGCAGTAAGATCGATAGCATGAGGGTCAAGATTTTCTATACTCTCCAGCGTCTTTTTTAAAACATCGCGACCTTTTTTTGTACCAAGTAGATAAGTAAGTGAAAGCGCGCTTACTGTTCCGAGAGCAAATCCAAACCAGAAATTAGTCGGATGCTGTGTATTATTTTTCATTCTTTTTACCCCCGATTACGTCAACGATCTTGAGAAATGTCTTGGCGCCGTTAATAAATCCGGTAACTTCTGATAGCCCATGGTTGAGACCTCCTCCTATAGATTCAAAGCCCTCAGCGATTTTGTTGATGTTTCGCAGTGTTTGACGGAGTTCTTTGAGTACAAATATTAATTGTATCCCAATGACGATAAGTAACAGTGTCGATAAACTCAGTACAATAGTGAGTAAAAGTTGTGTTGTATCCATAGGCAAAATTAATCACCCTAATAACCCCAATCTCCCCAATTATCCTAATTTCATTATATACCAATTATTCTACATTATTCTGAAAATCATCAAGAATGTGAGAATTGTGTTTTTGACCCCAGTAGAGGTTCGCTTGTAAGAGCGTATAA
>CAZHGF010000001.1:815-27912 GCA_964531945.1 uncultured Gammaproteobacteria bacterium
TGTTCCGGCATCCAGCCAGTATCCTTCAAGTTCAGCCCAACGCAACATGCTGTTTTTAATATAGAAGTTATTTGCTTCTGTTATCTCAAGCTCACCTCTTTGTGAAGGAGTACATTGGTGGATAAAGTCAAAGATTTTACTATCGTAAATATAGAGTCCAGTTACAGCATAATCTGAAGGCGGATCACTTGGTTTCTCAATAATCTCAACGATTTTTCTGGGATCTATCGAGTCAAACTTTGGTACCCCAAAGCGTTTGGGATCAGGCACCTTTTTTAGAAATACTAATGCGCCATCGGTAAATTCATGAACTGCCTGCGATATATCTGCATCTGTTGTATTATCCCCCAGAATAGCGGTAATAGATTCGCCATCTGCAAAATCCTCCGCCAGAGCAAGCGCGTCAGCAATTCCTCCGTTTGGTCTCTCTTGATATGCATACTCAAGGTGCTTGATACCAAACTCATGACCATTTTTTAACACATGTATAAAGTGACCAGAGTGTGGCCCGGAAGCAATAACGAGAATTTGTGTAATACCGGCTCGAACAAGAGTTTGTATGGGATAATAAATCATTGGTTTATCGTAAATAGGAAGAAGATGCTTATTGGTAGCGTGAGTAAGAGGGTAGAGCCTCGTTCCCAATCCTCCGGCAAGAATTACTCCTTTCATAATTAGGGAAATATTACTATTTTTGCAAGAAACAGTAGTGAAAATCCTATGAGTATATATTCTATCACAGTTTTTAAATGCAGAGTATCATCGATAATATGATGGTAGATCCCCCAAATAATATAGATACAGGTAAACGCCGACAGAATAATAAACTCAGTAAGCCGTTCTCCTTTAAAGAAGTTTGTACCGAGAAGAAAAAAAATTCCTGCTGTGATCAGAATAAGATAATCAAACAGATGATAATTCCATTCTTTTTCAATACTCCGCAGTATATGTTTCATAGTATTAGACTATAGCGCCTTTGGTTAATAAATAAAGGCCAATTATCATTATGATAATAAAAATTAAGTGCGCTAAATTTTTACCGCCAACTCTTGTTAAATGCAGTTTTGAAGCAAAATACAGGTCGTAAATGAGTGCCAATAAAAGGAAACTGATAAATCCCATTACGCTAAGAAGCAGTACATTAGGTGAATGTAAAAGTGAGGGAGAGGTATTTTGAGATAATACCAAACTGTTATTGGTAGGAGGCGTAGAGTTTCCGGACGTTTGCCTATTTTTTTCCCGAGGAGAGGTTAATGTGTTGGATGGTTTTCCCAGCATTTGTACAATAAGCGTTGTCTGTTCTCCGTTTAAGATTCCATTTACAACCGCAAATCCAACTTCTGTATATTCTTTTCTTAAGATATTATCACGATGGGATTGTGATTTCATCCACGCACTAATGACGCCATCGCTATAGAGGAAGTTTTTCGCTAGATTCTCTCCGGCATACTCGTAGTTATAGTTCACCAAAGTGATAAAGTCCCAGGGAGTTTTTCCTTCGGGAGTATAATGTGCCCAATAGTTCTTCTTAAACATGTCCTGTGCTTTGAGAGAAGCTGCTTCGCTCAGTTTTTCATTCAAAACAAGTACGGGGAGGTTCTGCTGTTCTCTTTCCTGGTTTGTTAACTCGAGTAATTTTGAGCTACTGATATCAGTAGCATATCCGAGTATATTGGTTGAGTTGCTGTTTTTTACTGCAAATGCAAAGAGTAAGATCGCAATAAGATATATGGTTAAAAAATCAATGTGAAGAGATTTCGCTCGATAATTATTCTTTTCTTTTGGCACAAATAAATGATGGAATAATCCGGCTAAAGATTTCATAGGTATTTTTTTATGAGTGATAATCTGCTTTTAAGAAAAGTATACATAATAACTATGCCTAATGTATCAATAACTACATCACGAAATTTTCCCTCTCTTGTAGGAACGAATGATTGATGAAGTTCGTCAGATAGAGCATAAATAAGGGAGATAAGAAACGTATACTTATATAGTTTATCGAGCGTGTGGGATGAGATTTTCCGGAAACTTAGGTAAAAGCCCCTAAAAAGAAGGAAATATAAAATAGCATACTCTATCACATGCAGCGATTTAAAGATAAAAAAGTTTATAACATATTCTTCAGAGAGTGCAATCCGTTGTCGTTGAGACAGAAAAAAAATAAGAAACATCCACAGGAGCGCTGGAAGCCAGTTCCATAGATAGATTGAGATTCGCTTCATAGTATAACTATATACCATTTTAAGGAATAATTATTAGGATACTTTTGGCAAAGTAAGTCTGATGATAAGAGAGCATAATGAAAAGAAAGAGAAAAGAAATGACCCCAGCGTTAGTCCTTTCATAAACGGTAGAAAGTTATACTTCTCATGATATGAACCAAGGACGACCGGTTCTGAATTTATAATAGGTTGGGGTTTCTTCTCAAACGCTGGGGAAGGTTGAAAATCTAACGGTACCGTTTTTTTAAAAAGGATGTTCGTTGGTGCTGCAATTTGTTTTGGTGTGCGAGTGGTATACTGCGCTGACTCAGTTTTATATGGTGTAGGAGTTGGGGTAGTTGTCGGGCCGGTTGATACGATACCGGTTTCGGTAACATCGTCTAATTCCTCTTCACAGCCTCTATTCTGGGTTTCACGGGTCGGAATCTGCATGCAGTATTCGAGGTCTTTTATACTATTTATTCCCCATGTTTTTTCTTTTTCTGAGTAGAAGTAGCGAAAGCTGTGCTTGGGATTTTTATTATTATCAAGGAGTCTGACAATATCTCCCGCGTTATTATATATGTTGGTGACGAGCTCGACGATACGGTAGCTTTTTGGTGGAAGAGTAAGAGTAAACTCTTTTGGAGATGATCCCTGATTTTCTTCATCATCCAGGTACCAATGGTATAAGGTTGCTTCGAAATCATTATCATTATAAAGTTCAATCCATTCATGTTCTCCTGATGTCGGGGCAACGAGTACTTCAGAAATATATATTCCGGTATAAGAAGGAAAAACAGGTGTGGGAGTCGGAGTCGCGGTTGGTGACGGTGTGATAGAAAATATTGGAGAGGGAATAACCGTTGGTGTCGGGAGAGCTGGCGTTGGAGAAGCGCTTATAGGAGGTGTGAGAGTCGGACTCGGTGTGGGAGTAGTAATTGCCGTAGGGTAGGGTGTTGGCGTTGCTTCCGGAGTGGCAGTCGGAAAGGAGGGGGTAACTGGTGGACATATTCCCTCATTTGACTGGCTTTTTGTTATAAGAGATGTAGTAACCCAACTGTTCGTACTCTGGCATTTCGCGTATGACTTTGAGGAATTGAATGACTCTGTATAGGAGGTAAGATCAAGGATGAGTCCCTCATTGTCTTTGAGAATGATCGTGTCTCCGCCATTATTTAAGATATTAGATGAATTTACAATCAGGTAACTCAGTGGTTCCAATGTTGCCGCGGGGAAGGCTATTTGATTGTTGACTAAGTCAGTAAGGGTGTAGCCGGTTACATTTATCGCCGTATTTCCATCATTATAGAGCTCAATCCACTCTGACTCTCCCGAAGGCGGGGCTGGGTAGATCTCATTTAATCGAATACTGGCATAGGATGGGGTAACTCCGCCAACGAATAAAAAAAGTATTCCAATAAGGAATTTTTTGTTCATTAAGTAACACCATACGAATACCTTTAGAAGAAGAAAATGGATTATATGCTACTTATGTGTGAAGAACATGTAGAAATCTTCCGGTAAAACAATACTTGAAGTTAGTTTTGCTGTTTTGAAAAAAACTCATTGCATCAGTCTAGCTATTTTACATAGACATGCAAATAAAGCGTTTCAATGTCAGAATTTTTATGTACTAATTTAGCATATGATAATGTGCATCCAACCGCATAGCTACCCCTATACAAGGTACCATCGGCAACAGCAGTCACATCGTTAGAAGATCCGTTTATGTCAAGACCGTTATGAAACCGATAAATTCTTCCTACCCATGTATTTCTTACGGCCCATGTTTCACCATATCCTTGAGACATCCTTATCAAAGGATTTAACGGCCAGTCCCATGAACCAGAGGGGTTAAACGCATCACCGTCTCCAGAATCACAAGAAGAACCAGAGCAGTTTCGGTAATCAGCTGACTTTAGAAAATTGAATGGATTCGTGACATTTTTGTTTTGTTGGACTATAAAATGTAAATGTCCTCCTGAAGAATTACAGGAGGCTCCAGAAATTACGCTGGCGATTGATTCACCTTTATTAACATCTCTCAACTTTATTTCTGTCCCAGCTCCTGCAACGATGCCTTGTATAGCAGCGTATTCAGCTCTGGCTTTTTCTAGTAAAGATTGATATGTTTTTTCATCATTTTTTGTGATCTCAAGCAAACTTTGTTTCGCCCTTTTTTGATTAGTGAGTTCAATTTGTTGCAAGTCCAACGTTTTTTTCAACTGATCAAGATCATTTTTTTTCTTTTCTCTTAATTTTTTCTGTTCCTCAAAATTCAATTTCGATTCCTGGACCTGTACCAGAAGTTTTTGATTATTATCCTGCGTTGTTTTTTTATATTTCACTCTGTTGATAAGATCATTCGCGTTATCGCTATCAAGGAATACATTTAATAATGACACTGTCTGAGTTTTATACCCTTCAACAATGCGTTCCAGTAATACTTTGGAAAGTTGATTTAAAGACTCATCAAGACCCTCTATCTTTTCGTCAAGAATCCCGATTTCCTTTTGGGTATCTTCAATTTTTTGCTTTGTTGAATCAATTTTGAGTGAGGTAAGGTAAATCTGGGTATCCATAAATTGTACCTGCGCAGTCAAGGTGCTAACCTGACTTCGAAGGTCATTTACTTTTTTTTCACATTCCGCCTGGATAGACTCAAGCTCTTCTTTTGAAGAGTAGGTGAAGCCAGGCTTGCACTCTGCTGAGAAAGTAAAAGTACTAAGAATAAACAGAAAGATAACACAAACTACTGTAGAGGTTATAATAGCAAATAGATACCGACGCATAGGTCTATTATAATCAAAAATACCGTTACTTTATATATTTTTGCGTTGCGAAGAGAGTCGCAAGAGAAGAGATGATTATTCCGAAAAGCACGATCACACCGAAAATACCGGCAAGAAATAGCGGATTAATGGGCCATATAGTAAATCTATACATTTCTGCGATACTGAGCGATAACGAATTAATGCCCCTGAGGTATGAGCTTATGAATGGATTAAAATAAAATAGAATACCGATAAAAATAGCAAAAGAGAGTAACGCTGAGGTTATCCCAAAAAATAAAGATTCACCCAAGAAAGGTTTTTTAATATAGAGATTGCTTGCACCCAACAGGCGCAGTAACTCTATTTCATCTTTTTTCATGGCGACTTTAAAATGGGTGATAGTCATCAAAATAATAATCGTCATGATCATAAGGTAGGTGAAAAATACCATTGATATCTTACGGATGATACCAGTGAGAGTTAATAGCCTGTCAATAATAATTTTTTGGAAGTTAACTTCATCGACATTACTATTTTTCTTCACAAACTCTGCTATTTCAGGAAGATAACCAGGCTTGGTGGCAAATATTTCAAGTGAGGGAGGGAGAATATCTGATGATACCATCTCCAGAAGGAGCGGATTGTCTTTATTGGATTCTTTATATATCTCATATGCTTCTGACTTTGAGATATATTTTGCAGAAGCTACTTTACCTGAAGCAACCAGTTCTTCTCTCAAGGAAAAAATATCATTTTCTTGGGTTTGAGGTTTGAAATATACGGTTACCTGAGGGCGGGTCTCCACATAGCTTAAAAGGCCATGAAGGAAACTCAATGAGTAGAGAATAGCCAAAGAAAGAAAGAGAGTCAAAAACAGAACAAGAAACGCCGCGATTGACTGATAGGGAGTTCTTTGTATTGATGTCAATACCCCATTCATAAATCGTATCCTCCTCTCTTCTTATCAGTAGATATACTCCCATCTTTCATAATTATTACTCTTTTTTTGAGGCTATTGACAATATCAGTATTGTGGGTGGCAATAATAATCGTTTTTTTTCCTTCAAGTTTCTTGAATATTTTCATAATTTCCCATGTTGTTTTTGGATCAAGGTTTCCGGTCGGTTCATCAGCAAGAAGCAGGTTGCGATTTCCGATGATTGCTCGTGCAATCGCTATTCTCTGCAGTTCTCCTGCTGAGAGTTGGAGCGGAAAGACACGCGATTTATCAGAAAGATTAACCAAAGCAAGAACTTCCTCAACGTGGGGCTTAATTTGGCTTCCGTGCATCCCTGCTACTTCAAGACTCAACGCTATATTCTCAAAGACATTTTTTTCATGGATAATCTTAAAATCCTGAAAAACAAATCCTATTTTTCTCCGAAGCTGCACGATCTTATAAAATCTTGATGAGGAAATTTCTTCATTATCGATTACCACTTTGCCCGAAGTTGGAACAGTGTCTCGTACAAGCAGTTTAAGAATTGTTGTTTTTCCCGCGCCAGAGGCACCTACTAAAAAAAAGAACTCATTATCTTCAATCAAAAACGTTACGTCGCTTAAGGTATTATTACCAAGAGGATACGTTTTAGTGACATTCTCTAAACTAATCATGAGATATCTCTCTAGTGCTCACTTTAGAAACACTTTGTAATATATTCTGTAGATGCACTATATAAACTCTATATTTTTTACTGAAGAATTTCAACCAATCCGACATCCATCAACCATCCAGCTTTTTCTCCTTTAAACGTTTCACCCCATACGCGGACTTTTTTGTCTACATACCCTGATAAATCTACTGTTGAGGAGGTCAGATATACATTTTGTGATACCCCACCTGGTCTGCTCAAATGATATGATCCTTCTCCATCGATGCCGCCTTCTTTCAGGATTCCTTCCGCTTGATCCTTGAATGTTTTTTTGTCAGCAATTCCAGCAACTTTTTCACTTGGTTTTTTATTTGCTATGGAAGAGGCTTTTGTTACGCTACTGAGGAGTAATCCACCGACAATTCCTCCAGTAAGGGCGATAACCATGAGTGTTAAAAAAAAACGGGGAGTAACCTGTTTTGGAGTATTATTTTCATCAAGAGAATGTATGAGATTTTCCATATCCATTTAGAATAACAGGCTTCAGGAAAAAATACAAGAGAAAAATAACGCATAGTGTTTAAGCGCTTATCTTTTCAAATATGCTTCAATAAACCCATCTATTTCTCCGTCAAGTACCTTATCTGTTTGAGAATCTTCGTAATCCGTTCTTAAATCTTTAACCAATTTATAGGGATGGAGGACATATGAGCGTATTTGGGTTCCCCATGACGCAAACTTGTCTTTTTTGAAGGATGATACGGTTGCGAGTTTTTTTTCTTGCTCTATTTGCCACAGTTTTGATCGCAGTATTTTCAACGCATTTTCACGGTTTTGACCCTGATGTCGCTCGGTTTGACATGCGACAACAATCCCTGTTGGCTTATGAGTTAACCGAACAGCTGTCGCTACCTTGTTAACATTTTGACCCCCATGACCACCACTTCTGAAGAAATCCCACGCTAAGTCTTCGTCTTTAATCGAGACATCTTTATCCTCTATGAGCGGAAGGACTTCAACGAGAGCAAACGAAGTCTGCCTCAGTTTATCAGCATTAAAGGGTGACTGTCGGACCAGCCGATGGTTTCCTGCTTCAGCCTTTAAATATCCATACGCATAATTGCCATGCACGTTTATCGTAATGCTTTTAATTCCTGCCTCATCGCCTTCAACCCGGTCTATTTCCTCACATGTCCAACCTTTTCTCTCAAAAAACCGAGTGTACATTCTCAAGAGCATACTCGCCCAGTCCATGGCTTCCGTACCACCCTGACCGGCATGGATAGAGAATATTGCGTCTCCTCGATCATACGGTCCTGAAAGAAAGAGAAAAATTTCGTAATGCTTAATAAGCTTTTCTGCTTCATTGAGGTCTCCTTCTTCATAGAGAAGTTGCATAAGTTCAATATCTTCCATTTCCTTTTTTAACTCGGCAATGCGTTTCATCGTTGTAGCTGCCTCGTCTGCATTTTGCCAGAATGATCCTTCATATGTCTTTGATTCAAGCGAATTGAGGAGTTCTTTCTTTTCGGGTATATTTACTTTCTGTAAGATGCTTTGTAGCTTTTGGCCGAGTTCTTCTTTTTCCATAGTTTGTAATAATTTGATGCCGATATTATACTTCATTAGCGGGTGATAATAAACGGCAGGTGTGTATGCTACAATACTTTCTATGAAAGACGATTTGATTCGTCAGTTGAAAGAAAGCAGAAGGGAGTTCCTGAGCGTTTTATTACAATTCCCTGATGAGGGGACGATAGTAGGTAAATGGGGAAAGAAAGAAATTATTGCCCATATTGCCGGCTGGGAGGAGGAAGGATCAGTATGTATACCGCAGATACTGAAGGGTGAAAAACCAAAATCCTTTTTAATGTCTATTAAACGATATAACGATGAGAGTGTTACAAAAAGAAAGGGAAAAGCAGTTAATGAGCTACTTGTAGAGTTGAAAAAGTTTCGTGAAAGTTTTATTTCACAAATCAAAAAGCTGTCAGATGAGCAATTAAAGGGATATTATGGTACCTTTCTTCATAAAAAGCCTATTAATGTATTATGGATCATTCATGAAGCTGTCTCCCATGATAAAACTCACACAAAACAATTGCAGAAGCTTCTCAAGAAAATGTAACTTACTTAAAATCCTTCCCGAAAATAATTACAATATCAGGTGTTTCATCCTCAGAAAGTTCAGTTATCTCAGGAGATTCTACATACTCCTCTAAATCTTTTTTAATCATGGTCTCTAAGTTCTGACGGCTTTTTTTTATCTGTATCTCCGTGGTCTCGTAGTCAAAATTATCCGCGTTTCCGGTGAGAATTTCTTCATAACCCCTTTCTTTAAGAATATCTTTTACCTCAGTTGCTTTTCCTTTTACCCCGGATCCATTGAGAACCTTAATTTTTAGTTCTTTTTTATCAATTGCAATAGTTGGAGTCGGGGTAGGTGGTATGGGTGATGGTGTTGGGGTCGGCTGGAATACCAGGAAATTCGGCTTTTTCCCGGATAGAAGCGATATATTGTTTATTTTTGAGACAGCAAAAAACGTGAGAAATGAAAGCAAAAAGGAGATGAAAAAAATAAATATTTCTTTTTTAGAAACACTGATTTTCGGACGAGGTAACGAAGGCGCGGTAAATGACGCAAATTTCTTCTTAAATAAACTGAAATTTTTATTTTCTAATGAAAAAATAAATGCCCCGATGCAGACATCGTACTGAAGTAAAGGAAGAGTTTTATCCGGTGGGATAACAAAGATTTTCAGATAATCCTCATAGAAATGAGGAATAATCCGCTTTAACGGGTTAGTCCATACCCCGACATTTTTCGTAAAGGTATCCTGGCGTATATTATCAGAGCTTTCTCCGGAAAGAATGAGACGATTTAGTTTTTTCCCATCACTCTCATACTCTGCCGTTTTATTTTTTAACACCTCTTCGGCAGCAGCATCTTGTTTTACTTCCGTTCGCCAAAGTTTACTGTCCATAGGACCAAACGAGTCATAGAGACGACCCATAAGGATATCTTTGTCATAGACTATATAGAAAATATTTTCACGTTTATCTTTCCTGAGCGTTTTTTCAAATAACTTAAAGTACGCAAGAGAGTCGGGAATGATATGAGTAAGTTGTAAATCAACGAGCGCGCAAGCCTCTTGATAAAGCTTTAAGGTATTTTTATCAAATGCAAAAAAAACAATTTGTTTTTGTTTATCATTATCCTGAATGACATAGTCATAGACATAATTATCAATATCTTTATGCATGCTAGATCGAGCCTTATCTATCACAAATGAATTGATTGCAGTTGCCGCTATATCAGAGGGTACCTCAGTTCTCATGAGCTGAAAGCTCTCCTGCGGCAGGATTAAGTACGTGTCTTTATCTTTACTACCTGGTAACGAAGAAGAAGTAATGGCTTCTTTTAAGGCAGAGGCAAGAAGATCGGTATTGATTACTTCACTATTCTCATCAAGGAAATCAATAGTATGCTTTTTCTCATAAAAAGCACTTTCATATTGCCCGAGGAGTGTTTTTTTAACATAGAGTAGCTTAATTCTATTTTTATCAAGATAGAGGTATAGCATTAATCTCATTATAATAAAGTTTCTTCAATGTAAACAGGTATTTTGAAATAACAATCACCCTATAATTATTGCTCTGAGTGGTGGTACAATTAGATTAATGGAATCAGCTGTTGAGGAGATAAAAAAAAAGATAGATATAGTCAGTTTGATTGGGCAATATGCTCAATTAAAAAAAGCAGGACGAAACTTCAAAGCCCTTTGTCCTTTTCACCAAGAGAAAACAGCGTCATTCATCGTTTCTCCCGACAGGCAGATTTGGCACTGTTTTGGGAGTTGTGGTGACGGCGGTGATGTCATCAAATTTTTGATGAAATTGGAAGGCCTAACATTTACTGAAGCGGTTCGTGAATTAGCAAATTCAGCTGGTATTGAACTTCAGACAGTGCAGATAGAAGATAAAGAGTGGGATGTGAAACAAAGAATTTTCCATCTGAATACTCTTGCGTGCGATTACTTCGAATACCTTCTCCATAATACCAGTTTTGCTAAAAAAGCTCGTGAGTACTTAGAGAAACGTAAAGTTAATCTCGCCGTGGTAAAAAAATTTCAATTAGGATATGCTCCTTCATCATGGGATTCACTCCTCAGTTTTTTAAAACGAAAGAAATTTAATGAAAGAGAAATATATGACGCGGGACTCCTCGTTAAAACAGAAAAAGGTACTTACTATGATCGCTTTCGGGGAAGGTTGATGTTTCCCATTAAAGATATAAGAGGGAATATCATCGGGTTCTCGGGGAGAATTTTAGAGCCTGGTGATTCACAATCCAAATATATCAATACTCCTGAGACACTGATATATCATAAACGAGAAAGTCTTTATGGGATTTCTATTGCAAAGGAAAGTATCAAGAAAGAGGGAAACGTATTCTTGGTAGAAGGAGAGTTTGATGTTATTACTCCCTATCAAGCAGGGTTTGAGAATTTTGTAGCGATAAAAGGATCAGCGCTGACAAGAGATCAACTTACTGTTCTGAAACGTCTTACGTCTCGTATAACGCTTGCATTAGACGCAGATGCAGCAGGTGAAGAAGCGGTGCGCAGAGCGATAGAAGCGGCAGAGGCTTTAGAAATAGACATGTACATTATGCAGTTTGAAATCGGTAAAGATCCTGATGAAGCAGTGAGAATTGACAGTAATAGTTTTAAAAAAGCTTTATCACATCCGGTTCCTGTTTACGATTTCGTTATCCAGCTGGCACAAAAAAAATATTCCGAAGATAATGCGTACCACAAAAAAAAAGTGGGTGAAACTATTCTTCCTTTCATCGCGCGTATTCAAAATCCTATTGTCCAATCTCATTATGTTAAGAAAATAGCAGGCATTCTGGGAGTAAGTGATGAGAGCGTGCAAGCATCTCTCAAAAGAAACCTGGTACGACATAAACAGTATCGTCCGGTTTATAATAAAAACCAAAGCATCCAAACTCAGGACCGTTCAGAAGTACTACAAAAGTATCTATTAGGATTTTTTTTTCAAAGCGACGAACCTTCTGTACTAGCAAACAAAATATTCTCTACTATTGAAATAGATGATTTATCAATACCTGCGTTGAAGAAAATATGTCAACTGTATCTCGATTATCAAATGAAATATTCTGATAAGCAAGATCTTCAATTTTTTATAAAAAGTCTACCGAGCGAGTTAAGAGTAGTATTTGATGAGGTTTTTTTATTTAGTTCAAGCGACTTAGATATGGGATCCATTAATATAGACAAACTTATTCTTGAAGTTAAAAAATACGCAATTAAAAGGAAAATAGCTACCTTATTACAAAAAGATAGTGTTCATTATATCGCTAAAGATGCTGATTTACTGCGTTTAAGTCAGGCATTGAAAGAAGTAGAAAAAAGGATTACCCCAGTGTAAAATATGACCATGAAACAAAAGTTCCCGAGGTCGGTAAAGGATTTGATTAAGCAAGGAGAAGATGATGGTTTTCTCGTGCAAGAGGATATACTATTACTCTATCCTGAGCCGGAAAAGCACGTCAACGAGATAGATGAGTTTTTTGATACAGTTTTTAAGAAAGGGATTGATATTTTTGAGACCATTTCTACCAGAGAAGAATCGGAGGCGCATAAATCAACTGAAGAGATTGAAAAAGAGCTTGAACAGCTGGTATCACTCAAACACGGTGAATCACTTGACCCGATTAAAAAATACTTAAAAGAAATTGGGAAGACCCCCCTTTTGACTTTTGAAGAAGAAATTCAACTGGCAAAGAAGTATGAAAAAAGTGATGAGGACGCAAAAGAGAAGCTAATCAGGGCAAACCTTCGACTTGTTGTTTCAATTGCAAAAAAATATCTCGGCCGGCGCTTGTCATTTTTGGATCTTATTCAAGAAGGTAATAAAGGACTTATCCGCGGAGTTGAGAAATATGACTGGAGGCGGGGGTTTAAGTTTTCCACCTACGCGACATGGTGGATCAGGCAGGCGATTACCAGAGCTATTGCCGATCAATCACGAACTATCAGAATACCGGTACACATGGTCGATCAGATCAATAGATTTTATAAAACCCAACGGCGGTTAACACAGAAACTGGGTAAAGAACCGAGCGTAAAAGAAATAGCAAAAGAGATGCAACTTTCAATAGATGAGGTTGAAAATCTCATGAAAATTTCCCAACAGCCAAAATCTCTGTCGACTCCAGTTGGTGATGATAAAGAAGCAACTCTCGAACAATTTGTAGCCGATCAAGCTCAGCCTAGTCTGTATGATAAAGTGTCACGAGAACTACTGAAAGACGCATTGCAGAAAGTCCTAGAAACCCTATCTCCTCGAGAGAGAAAAGTATTGATGATGCGATTTGGCTTAGAGGATGGAAAACCAAAGACACTTGAAGAGGTAGGCAAAGAATTTAAAGTGACGAGAGAACGAATTCGTCAAATAGAAGCGAAAGCCATACGGAAACTAAAGCATCCGACAAGAGCGAGAAAACTTAAGGATTTCCTAGAATAATCTTTATTTCTTCTTCTGCGCATACTATACTTAAATCATTCAAGATCTTATTATCTTAATATTGTGGATTATAGTCTATTGTCAACAGGTTAGTAAGTTACTAAGGTTAGGAAATCATGAAAGGGAACTATTTTTATCGACGATTGGGTATCAGAGTTATTATAGAAAGAAAACGCAAACGGTTGTCGCAGGAAGAACTCGCTGGATTATCAGAGATTGATAGAACCTATCTTGCGCGGATTGAAGAAGGAAAAGCGAATCCGTCCATAAAGGTACTCAACAAAATCGCGAGAAAACTGAAAATTCGATTACACGAGTTATTAAAAGGAGTTTAACTCATAATGAAAAATCCCGAGAATAATCGTTCACCCGTGCAGAAAGTTCTCAATCTATGGGCAATCATACTTATCATGTGGAGTATATATCGGGCCTATTTTAAAACGGATCTTCCCATTTGGGTTGATGAATTTGTTGCAAAGCCGATGATATTTATCATTCCGATATATTATTACATCACCCAGATTGAAAAACGAAATTTTTTTGAAGGTGTTGATTTAAAACTTCATAAGATATTTCATCATATTCTGTTTGGTATTTTAGTCGGAGCCGCCTTTTTTATCAGTGGAAGTTTAGGACTCGCATTTAAAACGAAGGATATTACCGTTTTGTTTGCTCAATCTGTTTCGCTTACTGATGGTGTGTTTTTTTTCATGATGGGTTTGATGACGAGTATATCTGAGGAAATCTTAACGAGAGGATTCGTTTTAAAACGGCTCTATGAAGACTCAAAGAATATTTTTACCTCTTCATTTCTCGTAAGTATATTATTTTTCTTTATGCATGTTCCGATTCTTTTTACGAGCGATAAGATTATCGGTATGGTACTTCTGAGAGTAATGTTTATTGACTTAATTCTCAGCCTAGCAGTCTCGTTTATTTTTATTGAACGGAAGAATCTCATTGTTCCTATCCTTATCCATGCTTTTTATAGCTTCAGTCTTTATCTCTTTACTAAATAATAAATCTTTGCCAAGCGTACACAGTTTCCTGTTCACAGTAGGATATTTAAGCAGTCTCACATACGTATTTTCGCGCATGCAGTATGTAAGTCAATGGTTCTATTGTTAAATGGTTAAAAAGGTTTAATAGTTAACCATGTAGCCATATAACCATTGAGCTATTGAACCATATCATCACTATGAACGGTGCTTGCCCCTCGAAGCCTTGGCGAAGTGGGGAACCCTGAACCCATAACACAGAACGCTTTACGCTTAGCGTATAACTTCAAGAATCCAGAATACTTCTTGGCTGCCTGCTTTGATAACTTTTATTTTTTTTTTTTTTTCTGATAATTCCGGGTGATTCTTAAAGTCATCTGGAATTCCCGCTAAAACATATTTTTTTTCCGGTGGGTTTGCTATGAAGCTAAAGGTAAACTTATCAAACCCTTCAATCTGTCCGAATCCATACTCATCCGGTTTACTTAATGTTGCCTGTTTTTGATATTGCGAAGGATCAAAAGCGAGATAAAAAAGCATAAAAATATAGGGTTGACCATTCTCTTTTGTTATATAGAATTTATCAAAAGTATAATAGTTTTTTTTAACGTAGTTGGCTAATTCTTTATATCCTGACTGCCACGCGCGGATAACATAGGCTCTTTTGGGGTAGTGAAACAGGTAAAAATCCCAACTATAATAGCTGAATATGAGAAAGCTTATCGCACATAAACCGGCGAAA
Organism: uncultured Gammaproteobacteria bacterium; assembly: GCA_964531945.1. Lineage (GTDB taxonomy): Bacteria > Patescibacteriota > Microgenomatia > UBA1406 > GWC2-37-13 > CAZHGF01. Next base: position 15,681 of record CAZHGF010000001.1, read on the forward strand.
AGTATTTTATACCGTTTCCCTACAGTGTCATACAAATGTTTCATGCCGTATCCTGAGATAAGGAGTAAGGGAACAAGTAAAAAGTGAGAGCGGGTAAGGGACGCTTTTGCCCAAGAGAGAGATGCGGAGAGTGGTAGATATAAAATAAGAATAAGAAGAAGATATCTCCATCGTTCTTTATTATGGAATAGAAAATATAAACCAATGAAAAAGAAAAGATACTCTACTACTGTTAAATACGATATTCCTTGATATCCAAACCGAGGATTTTCATCGCCTTGAGAAACAAGAAACTGAGGTGAAAAGTACGAAAGATGGTCAAATAAAACATCCTTCATACTTGTAGTAACTTTGTTATAGAGGAGAGCGTTTCCTCCCTCCCCTCGCAATTCGTTAATTTTTAACGTAAAACCTGGATTGTTAAAAAAAATGAGGTTTTTTACTCTTTCAGGTTTATAGACTAAATCAACAGAAAAAACACAGATAATGATAAGACTATATACCAGGAGTAATTTACTTCCTTTCTTTTTCGAGAATGTGTAAAAAGCAATAATAGCAAGAAATAATAACGCAAATAGTCTGCTTGACTGATAGTTGAAAAGCGCAAGTGTAGTGAATAGGAGGAGGTAAACGGTATTTAATACCGAGCTATTGCGCAACACGCGGAGTAAAAATAGCAGAGAGAGAGATAAAAAGAATGTATTGGTATAAGCTTCATGGGCGTGACGCCCAATAATATGTAATCCTAATGAAAATGCGGAAAGAAAGGCAGCGATAAGAGCAATCTTTACGTCATTAAATATCTCTTTTGCAAGAAAATAGATAATCATAGGAAAAAGAATAGCTATGAGAGTGTTAAGCGCTCGACTACTGAATTCGTTTAAACCAAAAAGGGCAATAAACGGAACGGATAAATAAGAATAGAGAGGCATTTTATAATCTCCAAATGATTTCATCCGGAGTGGAAATGCTGTTCCATACTCATCTTTTCCCGTTGCTAATAGGGAGTAGGCGTTATAACCAAAAGCTGCCTCATCAGCATTAAATGCCGGCGGCGCATTATACTTTGCAATTATGTTGAAAAACAGTGAAATGAGGAGAGTAAAACATAATAAAAACGTGAGTTTTCTATTCATATAAATTGAGCGAGGACTTCCTTATCTGATTTTACAATAGATTTTCTATCATAATTTCGCTTTTCAACTATCCTGCGAATTCTGGGGAGAGCTTGCATAAAGCCTCTTATAAAGGCATACTCTTGTTTTACTAGGTAATAAACAATGTTCGGGAGTAAGTAAAACAAATGGGAAAGAATGAGGTGGGTATCAGTAATATTTTTCCAGATAAAGATAAATTGATTACGAAACGAGACATTTCTTATATAAGAACTTGTAAAGTAGGCACCGATTGTCGATGTATGATGATGCTCAACAAGAATATCAGGATCATAGAGAACTTTATAACCCATCTTCCATGCTCGATAGGATAGGTCAATATCTTCCCAGTAAAACGGGAAGTAAAGCTGATCAAAACCGCCAAGCTTCAAAAACTTATTTTTATCAATCATGCACGAGCCCCCCTCAGCCCATCCATTTATTCCTAATGTATTATCACGCGCCTTATCATGGAAAAACAATCCATTTTTCCAAAGAAACATATTTTTTCCGACCACGCTCCCGTTTTGTTCTTTTTGGGCAAAACTAACCGCGAAAACCTCATTTTGCTCAAAATACGGAAGCGCCAACCGGTAACTGGTGTCATGTAATAACACATCGCTGTTTAAAAGAAGAATGTGCTTATGAGCTGCAGAAACCACTCCCCGATTTACCGTAAGTCCGAATCCAAGATTTCTTTCGTTAGTGAGGATCCTTATTGATTTATTATTTTCCAGTTCCTTATGAAACGTTTCTGGGGGATAATCGTTTACGATGATAATCTCACAGTTTTTAAAGTAACGTAAATTGTGATTAATGTTCTTAATGAGCTGTTCTTTATTTTTATATACCGGAATGACAACAGATATCATGCTCTTTACTTAAGAATTAATTGTTGAACACGTGTTTTAAATACTTCGTAATTAAAATTATTCGAAACAAATTCACGCGCATTCCTCTGCATTACTCTTTGCTGCTGAACATTTTCTGTAATTGAGATTACCTGTCGTTTTAATTCATCTACTGAATGAAACAGAAATGCGTTTTCGCCATTTTTTACTATTTCTTTTGGACCACCGACATTATAGCAAAAGACTATACATTGAAAAGACATTGCTTCAAGAGGGGCAATGCCAAGGTGTTCTACTAATTCAGGTGTTACATTTTCATCGACATTATATCCCGCAAAATGCCAGTACAGAAGAGATTTTTTGTAGAAGTCGATTAATTCATTAAAAGAAACATTTGGTTTTAAAAGTATGGATGGATCATTCTCAGCAAGTTCTTTAAGGCTCTCAAAATAGCTTTTATCCTCATCTTTAAGATTACCAATAAGAACAAGTTTAAAATCTTTAAGTTGAGGGACATCTTTTCTTAGTTGTTGAAATGTTTTTATAACAATATCCTGTTTTTTACTATGAAGATGCGGAAAAAATCTGCCAACAGAAAGTATGATTTTTTCTTTCTTAAGCTTTCGGTCAGTATTTAAAAATTCAGAGTCAAGGTATGGATATAAAATCTGCGCGGTAACACCCCACTGTTTTAACCAGGAGTTTGTATAGTATGAGTTTGCTATGAACTGATAATTCATTGTTTTAATTTGGTTGACCAAGGTGCGTTGGTATAAATCTTTCTTTGGATACATGCAGAAAACAAAGTTTTTTCTGGCGCTCGACAAGAAGTAGCTTCCATCGGTCACATAAAAAAAGAAATCAAACTGGCCTAACTGTAAAAATTTCTCTATGCTTGAGGACTTTCTTTCTTTAAAAATATTAGGGAGAAAATGTATATTACGAAATGTAATATTAAGTTTATTATGAATCAATTCAGTAACATCAGAATCCCAAAATATATATGGTTCAATACCTTCCTCTTCTAATACTTGAAGTACTGACAGGATATGTTTCTCACCACCTCCAAGCGTATCAAGGTAGGGATCATAGAGAGTGGCTTTTCTTTTTTTCATAGAGATAAATATAGGTTATGGTTTTAGAGAAAGCTTGATAGATAGACTCAATTATACCAATAGTGCCATCAAGAAATCCAAAATTAAATAGCATCCGCCTCGCCAATTCACCTAAAAATTTGCGGAAGAATATCAGTGTGTTTGTGGAGCGATGAGCACGATATAAAAGTTCTGACTCTATATCCTCAAAAATAATCGTTTTTTTCACAATAGATTCATAACTGTTTTTAGAAAAGTGCAGAATGGGAGATTTGAGATAACCAAGCTTACCCTCAATCTGAGGGGTAGCATGAATATCAGTTGGCCAGGTTTTAAATGATGGAGTATGGATTAACCGTATTTGATAATTTGGCCACCACCCGCCATGCTTGAACCAAATTTTTTTCCCAAAGTATTCTTTTCGAGGGATTTTAAAATAGGTATAGCGTGGTGATGAAGATAAGATAGTTTTTATTTCACTGGTGAGTTCTTCAGTTATCCGTTCGTCGGCATCGAGTATAAACACCCAGTCGGTTGTAACTTTTTCAATACCAAACTCACGCGCGGGTTCAACATACTTTGAGTGAGGAAAAAAATGGACAGAAACGCCATGGGCTTGAGCGATTCGTGCGGTTTGATCGGTACTTTCACTATCTATGATAATGATAGTATCGGTAAGGAGTTTCGCGCTTTTAATTGCTTCCGCTACCTGTTTTTCTTCGTTATACGTAAAAAGAACTACCGTTATCATATTTCTTTCCATTTTGTGATATTTTGATTATACTACCTCTTAATAAGAGTGATTAGTAATTAGTGATTAGTGGTTAGTTCTTAAAACCGAAGACCAATAGAGCAGTGAAGCAAATCTAAAAATACTATGGTATACCTTTATGGTATCTTTCTCGCTTCTCTTTCTCTCTATTCCTACGCGTTGATGGATCCGAATTTCACTCTCATCGACGTTCCATACTGGACATCGTTTCGTGAGGCCATGGTCACGTTCGGTTATTATCATCGTGGGATATCGTGGTTACTCTATGCAATCGCAATTCTATTGTTATTCGGATTTCATTATTACTTTATAAAACATCACACAAAAGTACGTTTAATATATATCGTGATCGCGGTTGGAGTTGGTTTGTTCTTTTCTTATCCGTTTTTATCACATGATTTTTTCAACTATTTGTTTGACGCAAAAATAGTAACGGTTTACCATCAAAACCCGTATTTTTATAAGGCTCTTGATTTCCCACAAGATGATTGGTTACGTTTTATGCATTGGACGCATAGGACTTATCCTTACGGTCCGGTATTTCTATTATTTTCTCTGATCCCTTCATTATTGGGAGCAGGAAAACTTATTTTAAACTTTTTCTTCTTCAAACTTTTCTACTTATTTTTTTTCATTACCGCTGTATATCACATTCAAAAAATGAACAAACGATGGGCAATCTTTTTTGCAACTCACCCATTGATTCTTATGGAGGGACTGATTTCACTTCATAATGATTTTATCGCGCTCTGTTTAGGAGTTATTGGTATTTGCTACTTACAGCAAAAGAAGAATCTGTTCGGGCGGCTTTTTCTTTTGTTTTCTGGAGGGATTAAATACATTACTATTCCATTCATATTCTGGTCGCAGAAAATAAGAAACGTCAACTACGCAATCATAGCGAGTATTGTTATTATTCTTGGTTACCTCTCATTTTTTTATGAAGTGCAGCCCTGGTATTTTCTAGCTATGTTTATACTTTTACCTTGGTACGAACGCTTTCTGCCTCATATGCAAATTTTTTTTGCAGGTCTTTTGTTTTCCTATTATCCCTATATCCGATTAGGAGGGTGGGACTCATTTGATAAAATAAACCTCAAACATACTATTATCGTAATATTCCTGATTGGGAATATACTCTTGTTTTTCGCAAACATGCTATTATTTAAACAAAGGAGAAAATTAAGCGCTCTATGAGAAATCATCTTCTCACCTTTGAAAAACTACGTCAGAGTATTCTACGCCACAATTTTGCGGGCAAAGAAATAATTGCTTTCCTGCTCGTCTTCATCTTTTTTATCGTTAATACGCTGTATGTCTCGTATCCTGATGAGTTTGTGAATATACTGGGAGGATCGTTTATTACGCAAGGGAAAATCCCCTATAAGGATTTTTTCGATCATCACCTTCCTTTTGCATGGTACTTTGCGTCTTTACTCCTTCTCTTTGCAGGAAAATCTTTCGTACTGTTTAGAATCTTGTGGGCGATCGCGATGTTTCTTTTGCTTTTCTTCGTCGGGTTATGGATACGGAAAAACTACCGTGAACTCTATTACTACTATGTAGGGTTTTTTATTCTTTATCCGTTAACTGCAGTATATTTTTGGTTTCATTTATATCTTGCAGACAGCTTAGCGATTTTATTTTTCAGCGCAATTTTTTGGATGCTGACTGTACAAACCTTAACACAAAGAGTGCATTTCAGAAGTATACTCGCGAGTTCTCTCTTAACATTTTGTCTCATTTTCTCTTCGCTTACCTTTCTTTACTTAGGGTTAGCATTATATCTCTGGCAACTGTATCTTATTTGGCCTCATAAAACTCGTATTCTTCAGTATATTGGTATTGCCAGTCTGCCGTATGGAGTGTATGCGCTCTATCTCCTTATCACAAACTCATGGTATGATTTTTACTTCTCAAATTTTATTTATAATACCAAACTTTATATTAGTATTCCCAACTATATAAAGGGTCATTACTTTAATCCATTGAAGTTTGGATTAACGCTTATATTCAATTTTTACACCCACTATTTACCCCTCCTGACTAAGGTAAAGCATCTCGATCTCTATCTTCCGATAGGAGTACTTGCAGGTTTTTCTACGTTGACGCTATTGTCACTTTTACTGATGAGAAAAGCGTTGATCGGACTTATCTTCTTTTTTGTGCTCTCGTTTTCAGCGCCAAGAAGCACCGTACAGACACAAAATGAAACAGATTATCAGATGGGAATGTTTCTGGCACTAGGCATAGCGTCGACTTTTATTGTATTATATCTTTTTCGGGATCTAAAACTAAAGGATCAACTCGTACATGACCTTACTCGTGTAGCACAAGCAGTAATTAGTATTTTGCTTCTTTTCACGTTTATTTTCCTCATCGCAAATGCCTACAATAAATTCTTTCAGCGATATATCCAGTTTATACCGTCAATTAATAACATTTCCCATACCGCAAATTTTATCGACTCGTTGCTTGAAAAAGGTGATTATTACTGGGTAGGCCCCTACGAACCACACGAATCTTTTTTTGTAAAGAAAGCCGAACTTCCGGGGAAATATCCTACTCTTCTTCCCCAATTTAAGGAAGATGAATACTTAAAATCGACGTTTATCAATCAGTTTGAGAAGAATCAACCCAAAATTATTATTTTCCGCCATGAATCCTCAATTTTTAATACCCCCGCAGATCAGTTTGGAGATTTTTTCCTAACATGGTTAACGCCACGTTATATACGATTAGAGGATATAAAAAATGTGAAAATACTGAAGAGTCCATCTACCTTTAATGTTCGGACCGATGTGTATTTTCTCAATTCTCATGCGAGCGAGCTAATGATAAAGCTAAAACAGCAGGGGTTTATCGAGTAGGAGAAAATAAATAATTCTTCAGTAAGTGGAGCTTTGTTTTTAGGGGAGCGTATTTGAGACCGAACTTCAACAGATTTTTCCGCTGATATTTAATATGGAGCGATGATCCGGAGCCAGAGGTTGATTGCGCATTCTTATGCCAGAGTTGAATTAATGGATCATAGTAGAGGTGGACTCCCTTATGTTTTGCGCGTTCACAATAATCTGCGTCTTCAAAGTAGAGGAAATAACTCTCATCCCACCAGCCCACTTTTTCCACAACTGATTTGTCAAAGCACATGCAGCACCCGGTGACAAACTCGGTTTCACCACAGGAATTATATTGTTCTTTATCAACTTCATCTACTCCTCGGTGCAGGGTAAGACTGTTTTCCCAATCATTCACTCCACCGGCGTACCAGATTACTTTACCCTTTTCATCTCGAGAGTATCTATCTTTATGGTATTCATATCCAGAGGCGTAGTATATTTTCCCTCCGATAATGGTAGTGGGGTGAATATTTAAACTTTGCAATACGTTCTGAACGAAACTATCTTCAAAATAAGTATCGTCATTGATAACACAAAAAAACCGGTAATCATTTTCAATGCCCGCCTGTATACCTTTGTTTACCCCGTGTGCGTAGCCCTTATTCTCTGAACTCAAGAGAGTGTGAGGAAAGCTGGGGATAGGTAAAGGTTTTTTGTGTATCGAAAGATCGACAATGAAGAGATGAAAATCACTTGTACTCTGCTTTTCAAGACTCGCAAAAAAATCTCTGATTACTTCATAATTTTCAAATACCACGGCGATAATGGCAAGACCTTTATTCATATCATTTTATGAGAAACGATTTAATATCCTGCAGCACCGGTATCTGAAATACATATCTGATACAGAGATAATAAATACTTATGCCAAAGATTATCAGCGCAATGATTTGAGGGAATGTAGCAACACCAAAAGCGGAGAGTATGGAGAAAAGGATGCCGCTCATGAAAACGCTCGCGAGAACCACTTTATATATTGAAGGAAAAAACCGAAATTCAAGCATCGTCTTTGCTTTGAATATAATCAGAACTCCGCTTAAGGATACCACTAAATGAGCAAGGCTGAACCCATAAGCGTTTAAAAAATTGACGAAGAGGGGAGTGAGTGTCCATGTGAGGATTGTCCAGAAAAGCATATAGGAAAACGTTATCTTTACTTTACCAAGCGCGTTAAACAGATTCATAAAAGGAGCAGTAAAGGAAACAACGAGGGAGGATAAGCAGAAAACATAAAATAGGGGAAGTGCTGCTGTCCATTTCTGATAGTTGGGAATAACCAAAACGAGATGTTCCATGATCAGCGCCATCCCTAATATCGCGGGAGTGATAAGAGCTGATTGATAAAAGAGAGTTTTTTCAATCAATCTGCCGACTTTGGGAGTATCGTCTTGAAAGCGGGCAATGAGAGGAAAGATAATGCGACTGGTATTATCCATAATAATACGAATCGGTGCTTCTGCCCATTTTTTTGCCCAGCCAATATATCCGACTGCTTCAAAACCTAGAAGTTTGCTTAAAAAAAGGATGATAAGATCATCCTTAAAGAGGGCTAGAAATGAGCTTGCCTGGAAGGGGAGACCAAATGAAAGGACATGTTTCAGACTTACTACAGAGATTCCAAGAGAGGGTTTCCAGAAGGAAATAGAGTAGATGAGAGTAACACCGACGATTGCTCGTATGATTACGCCAACGGTAAAACTATGAATGCCAAAATTCAGAAGCGCTAAGGTAACAACCGTTATATAAAAGGCAGTATTTTCGATAATTTGAACAAATACAATTTTCTGAAACTTAATTTGTCTCTCAAGAAGTACCGATGGTATAGTTTTTAGTGAAGAAAGGAAAAATCCTACAAGCAGTGCCCAATACAGATAGACTCCCTCACGAGGGAGTCTATAAAATGTCGCAACATATGAAGTAGCTAAAAATCCAAGAGAAATGAGAATCAGTATAAGCATCTGCTGGACCGTAAATGTTGTTTTGATATCATCATGATGAAGTTCTTTCTTCTGTATTAAAGATGCCGCCATCCCGATATCCGAAAAATAGTTGAGTAAAGAGATAAGAGTAAGTACGGTAATATAAATACCAAATACCGCAGGAGATAGTAATACGGTGAGAATGAGATTCGCAACCAGTCCCAACGCAGAAGAGTAACCACTTTGAAAAAACAAACTGGCTGCACTGATAAAACTTCTTGATTTTATGTTTGCTGTATCATCCATAGAAAAGTTTCTAAAAACTATTTATACCCCTTTGCTTTCACAATGGTGGTGTAGTTGCCTACAGAACTTTGGTTTTATTTTGTAGGGATAGATCGCGACCTGTCCCTACTAACCAATTGTCAATTTGAAAGCTCCGGTAGGTATATACCACTTTTTTGCAAAATGATTATGAAGTGGTATACAATTGCATCATGCCTACTTTCCATAAGCACAGACTGATCTGGCAGCTCTTGTTAGTGTTCATTATAGCAGTTCCCACCTTTGTAAGCTTGTTGAGCAACCAGTACTTTTCCATGCACGATGACCAGCATATTGCACGGTTATTTTTACTTCACACGGGGCTAGAACAAGGAGAAATCTATCCACGATGGGTAGATGGATTGGGTTTTGGATTTGGCTATCCTCTTTTTAATTTTTATCCGCCGTTAGTCTATTACGTTGCAGAGATGTTTCATTTGCTCGGAGCAAGTCTGGTATGGTCAATAAAACTTACGTTTATCACCGGATTTGTCGTTGCTGCGGTAGGAATGTTTTTCTTTGCTAAACGATATGTTGGCGTATGGGGTAGTTATATTGCCACAACCATATATGCCTATTTTTCTTACCATGCGGTAACTGCATATGTGAGAGGAGCGCTCGCGGAGTTTTTTAGCTTCGCCATAATTCCATTTATTCTTATTGCACTTGATACGGTAGCTCGTGAACAAAGCAAAAAAAGTCTTATTTTCTTAAGTATTAGTTTTGCGTTACTGATACTCAATCACCCACTTATTGCGTTTCCAGCACTGTTCTACGTAGGTTCGCTTGCCGTATTTTACTTATTGACTGCAACAAAAAAAATAAGGCTCATGCAACTTTATTCTATAGGTTTTCTTTTAGGATTGGGTTTAGCTGCTTTTTTCTGGTTACCCTCTCTCGTTGAAAAACAATTTACCATCGTCGATGATATTCTCACCAAAGAGTTGGCTGATTACAAAATTCACTATGTGTTTACTCAACAGTTTTTATACTCACCATGGGGATATGGTGGTTCCGCAAAAGGGTTAACAGATGGTATGTCATTTCAATTAGGAAGGATTCCTATCACTTTGGTTATTGCCGCAATTTTCCTATTGGTCCTCCATTGGTCAAGAAAAAGTATTGAAAGTATGCAGATAAGACAGTTCCTGTTTTTTGTCGGTATGCTTTGTTTTAGTCTTTTTATGGTCACTGACAAATCTTCATTTATTTGGGATTCCATCTCGTATCTGTGGTATCTGCAGTTTCCCTGGCGGTTTCTTACCTTCGCTGCGATTTTTATTGCTTTGGTCAGCGGTTACGGGATATATTTCTTACAGAAAGAACTCTCAGTACGAGGAGAGAACCCAAAACTGTTACTCATCGCTGTGGTGGCGATAAGTTTCATTATCATTATTACCTATCAAAAATACTTCAAACCGCAGTATTACCGTACCGGAATTGATAGTTTTTATACAACCGATGATGAAATTAAGTGGCGCATCAGTTCAACATCATTTGAGTTTGTCCCCAAAGGGGTTGAAACAAAAAAGACACAGTTCGGTACTACCACTTTGAATATAGATAAGTCAGATCTACCTGCTCAAACATTTAATGTTCCTGAAAGCGTCTCAGTTAAAACTCTCAAAGATACATTCAGAAAAAAAAGCTACGCAGTAATCTCGCCGGTAGAAACAAAATTTACTCAAAGCACCTTCAATTTCCCCGGGTGGGTCAGCTACGTGGAGTTTCCAGATGGTAATTTGCGCAGATACTTACCAATTGATGATAATAAATTGAAGTTATTAACAACCACGATTCCTCAAGGAAGCTATACCTTATACTTCGAGTTTACGAATACTCCGGTGAGAAAAATAGCAAATGGGATGACTTTTATCTCACTGGGAATAATGCTCATATTATTGAGTCAGCTCAAGAAGAAACATGCGTGATTGGTTGCCGGGCTTATCATATTTTTTGATAAGACGGGCCGGCCAATTGGGAGGGATATCAGTTTGGTGTGAGAGAACGACGTAAACATAGGAATTTGTCAGGTCTTTTTGATGCGCGCGCAGGTCTTTTTCATCAAGAGGCCAGTATCCACGGATTGATATATTATCACCTGGCTTAAGATGAGTATCAAGCACATCGCCTGCTAAACCGAAGTTTCCTTCAGCAAGGATAATAACCGGTTTCTCTTTTGATTTTTCACGTGAATAATCAATCATATCCTTGACTCCCCAGCCTGCCGGCCATCCTTCTATATATTGTCCCCGGTCAACGGGAGGAAACGGAATATGTTGAGGTTGGAAAAGGATCGTGTAGTTAAAGTAGCCGATAGACAGAATATACGCGAGTGCGAGGACGGTTATCATTTTCTTATTATTCCAATAGGTGAGAAAATAAGAACCGGCAATAAGGAGAAGTGAAGCAAAAAAAACAAGGTAACGCGGGAACAGTACCTTTGATACCGTTGCAACAATAAAATACGATACGAGAAGCCAGCTTAAGAAATAAAGCGAAAGTTTTCTGTCGCTCAAATAAAGTTTTACGAAGCCAAATACTCCAAGAAATCCGAGGATGAACCCAAGCTCCCAAAAGACATAGAGGGGAATAAGCTGAGCATTCCCAAAAAATAGCGCGAACGGTTGTCTCAAAAACTCACCCGGGGTAACGATAAACGTCTTATTCTTTTCAGCGACATAATGGAAAAATGGCGATAAACGTTGGATGTTATATATTACTAAAGCGAGTATAACCGCGATTCCATAGAGGATGATGAAATTAAGGATGCGTTGTCGGAGCTGCTGAGTGCGTTTATCCATGAAAAGAATCGGAGCGAAGCTTGCCAGTCCAAGAAATATGCGCACTGAGGATTTTGATAGCAAACTCAATCCTCCAATGAGTCCCATCACAAGGGCTATGTCCAGGCGGAGATGTCGTGCAAGAAGAATGGAGAAAAAGAGAATCCAGATAAATCCCGCGTTGACTCCCGAATCAACGAGCGCCAAACGATCATAAAAGAGGAAGTAGGGGGTAAAAACATATAGGAACCCACCAGCCATGCCAGTCTTTTTCCCCCATAGGTAGGTGAGAAAACTGACTACTCCCGTTAGTGCTACAAACCCGGTAGAGACGGCAAATAATCTTCCGGCAAGCAGCGCGTTGTCAGGGAATAATTTCAGAAACGGGATCGTTCCCCAGGTTTGAAGTGGCTGCTTTCCATCAGTCAGAGATAT
>CAZHGF010000001.1:27922-37080 GCA_964531945.1 uncultured Gammaproteobacteria bacterium
GCCATGTCGCGTCATGCCATGCGATTTTTGCCCAGTGGATATAGATTCCTTCATCGGAGAAGATCGGGAACTGGTCAAGGTTGATAAGGCGGGTAGCAAAGTAACATATGGCAAGGAGAAAAAGGAGCGCAAAATCTTTTCTTGTGAAGATGCGAGCAATACTGCCGAGGTATTTCCCGATATCAAACATATGGAAAGAATTATACAGGAAAAGTGAAAGATCTAACTGCATCTATTCTTACCATGCGCCTGTTTGTTCCCATTTATTGGGCTGTCGGCTAAAGGAGTAACGCCACACGGATTTTGAAGAAGGGGAAGTAATATTCCATTGAGGGTATAATTTTAGTTTATCATCAATTTTTTCAGGATGTTTTAGATAAGCTAGTAAAGCTGAATGATAGAGTCCTGCAAACATCGGTACTTCTTCGGTAGAAGGAATTTCTTTTCCAAATATCTGAAAAGCCTTTCGTATTCCTTGAGCGCTACGCAGATTTCTCCAGTCATGGAAATTATATAAACCTTCATTGCTTTTATCTAGTTTTACCAGATTATCATCTGAAGCAGATTCATGCAGAGATTGTATAGAGCTTTTAACCTCTCTAGCGTTTTTAGCGTTAGCCAGATATTCGTTTATAGCTGCAGCATAGCCAATGCCTCTTAGGATATGTCGTCGTGATATTGGCTTGTTTTTTATACGGTTAATAACCTTTTTAACATCAGTTGCAATTAAGGTGCCAGGAATCCCTATTAGTAATCCTAACCATTCAATTTCGTTTAAAAAATTATGTGGGTCAACAACTATAATATCCTTACCTGCATCCGCACAAACTTTATTAAAACGGTGTATGAACGCTCCTCCTGTACCTTCATCAATTGCACTGTACATTACTGGGTCAAACTCAGAGAAAACAAAAGGAGCCCTATTGACGCGGTTCATAATATCGTTTTCATTTTCTTGAAAAGTACGTACTTGGTGAGCAAGGCCAATAAAACGAAATTTTTTTCCGGAGAAATCCATGGGTGAAAAAACTTCATAGTCTGCTGGTACTGATTCAGGATCTACAGATCTTAGTGCTACTTCAAGAGCAAGACCTCCTGCTATACTACTTGCAAGAATAGGAATTGTGAGGTCTTTTGCTTGCTTAATGAATCCCTTCCGGGTGGTACGATCAGATGGGTTCTTTGCTGAATCTTCTTGCAAAGGTGTTTGTTTAGGTTGTGTAGCAGTTTCATCTTTTGATAAGGTGTCAGTTGTATTTTTAGATGATAGAATAGCTGGTGTTGAGTGAGGCGCTGCTTTTTGTTTTGGTTCTGCTACTGCTATGCCGGACACTGGGTTCCACCGAACGACTGAACCCTCCGGAACAATTGTACCAGTGGTAAGATCTTTTATACCCGTATCGAGTGGGGTTCCTTTTTCTTCACTCACAAGCTCAGTCTACTATAAGATGATTTACATTTCAACGTTTACTATCTGGAGTAGATGATTTATCATCAAGCCAGAAGCTGTGTTATAATCCAAAATAGGAAGATATGAAGTATTCTATTATATTACCGGTATATAACGAGCAGGAGAATATACAAACGGTATACGCGCGGGTAAAAGAGGTATTAGAGAAATTGAATGGTACCCACGAACTCATTTTTATCAATGATGGATCTCATGACAATACTTTTCATCTGCTTCAAAAGCTTCATGAACAGGACAAAAATGTTAAAGTAGTCAACTTCTCGCGTAACTTTGGTCATCAGGTTGCGGTGACTGCCGGTTTGGAATATGCCCGTGGAGATTATGTCGCAGTTTTAGATTCTGATCTCCAGGATCCTCCTGAAATACTGCCGGAGTTTTTTACAAAGCTTGATGAAGGGTATGACACGGTATTTGCTATCCGGAAAAAAAGAAAGGAAAACGTCTTGAAACAATTCGCCTACGGTACTTTTTACCGGCTTCTTCGTACAATCGCAAATACTGATATTCCCTTAGACAGCGGGGATTTTTGTGTAATGAGGAGGAATGTCGTTGATGCCATAAACTCTCTTCCTGAGAGGAACCGGTTTGTTCGCGGTATTAGAAGTTGGGTAGGTTTTAGGCAAGTAGGACTAGTGTATGAACGCGCGTCCCGCAGCGCCGGCAACAGTAAATATACGTTGGGAAAACTGTTTCAGCTGGCATTCGATGGAATATTTTCGTTCTCCTATATTCCCTTGCAGATTATGTTTTATCTTGGGTTGACAGCGCTTATTATATCTCTCGCAGGGAGTGTGGTAGCGATATACATGCGATTTTTTACGACTGCCTATAATCAAGTACCCGGTTTTGCGACAACGATCATATTAGTCATGTTCATCGGAGGACTCCAGTTATTTTCAATCGGAGTAGTCGGTGAGTATTTGCGGAGAGTATATGATGAAATAAAACATAGACCATTGTATATTGTCCAGTCAAAGTTGGGATTTAAGGATCAGCACTCATCTCAAAACCCGTCCTAGCTTAACTGTTGGTGGATAGATTCTGGAGTCTCCCGCCAAGGCGGGATCCCCAGAATGACGATAAACAAAGCTTCTAGTTTCTTCTGAAAAGAGAAAGATAATCAAAACTTCGCAGTAACGCATATTGTGATTGAGGAGCAATTAAGGTCAGATCACTTTTCTCCACTACAACACAATGATCTTTCTCCAGTGACTGAATCGTTTTATTCATAGCGTTTGTATCATAGTAAAACGTGACGTTTGTTCCGTAGTAATAGATGATTGAAGGATGAGTGCCCCACCACTTGGTGGTAGAAATTAACAAACCCATTTTATCAAGCGTTGCAAAACTGTTTCGACTATCCTCATTAAGGAGTATGTGGAGACTTTGACAATTATTTTTTGCATAGAGTGCCAGATCATGATGTGGTTCCTGCTTTGAGTAATAGGTAGTAAGAAGCTGATTTTTGATAAGCGTTTGATGAAAGAGAAAAAAAACAAAAGTGATTCCAAGGATAGAGTAAACTATTTTGTTCTTTTGAAATAAAGATAGAGGAAATACTGATAGAAACGCAAACTGGGGAAGTGATGGATAAACATACCAGAAGATCTTTGTTTTTGTCAGATTCAGGAACAAAAACCATGGGAGTAAATACAATCCATACAATCCTTTTTCCCCATCCCATTTATTCTTCTTAAGATACAAGATATATAATAGTAAACCTATTAAAGCAAGGAAGAAAAGCATACCATACTGTTCTCTCATTAAGTCAATGTAAAATGTCTTTTCTCCAAAGTGAAACTCAATGGAAGAAGACACCCTCCGGAAATGACTTTCAAAAATATGCGCGTACAAAAACTTGTTTCCGAAGGTTATAAACATTCCAATGTACCATATGGAAAGTATCATTACCTGCGCCACCATTTTTTTTATTACATCTACGAATTGGTTTCGTCGGATCTTCTTGCGGAAGAACAGGTATCCGTGGTAGAGAAACAAGATCCCAACGGGATAAAAACCTATAAGCGATTTACTCATGACCCCAAAAAAGAGAAATAAGAGGCTAACGGCAAAATTCCGAAAAAAAAGGACGTATCCAGTCCAACCGAACAGTATAAATATATCCGCATTCACCGTTTGTGCTCTTTGTAAAAAGAGAGGCGAAAATGAAACAGCAATTACACTGAGGAGCGATACTAACTTTTTACTCACTGCCCGTAAGAACAGAAAGTATACAAACATCAGGTTAATAAGAGATACCAAAAGAGCCGCAAGACGGGTTGAGATCTCGCTTGGTATAATCCGTATGCTGTCTAAAGTACCATAAAAGAGGGATACAAAAGGAGTCTTGTCGAACCAGAGCTGATTTTGCCATACAGGGAGATAGTAAATTTTATTCTGAAGCATCTCTTTTCCGGTCTGCACGTACAAGGACTCATCCCAATCATAAAATGGTGTTGGATGAAAGATAATTTTATATCCGAGAAGTAATAAATAGATAGTAAGGAATACAAAGAGACCAATATGTTGAATAATGAAATTCAGGATAGTACGCATTGTTCCATTATACAAAAACTTACTTCGACTGAACTATTTGCTGGAGCTGTTTTTTCGCTTTCGTCGCATCATCGGTAAATACATCCTTTTGAAAATAAAAATAGGTACGCAACTCATATGCGCAAGAAAGGAAGAGAGTAAAAAGTAGTAGTATCAAAAATACGTTCTTCAATTTTTTAAGTTTTTCGAATAATAAAAGCAATCCATTGCCAATAAAATAAAATACTGAGGGTAAAACGGTATAGGTACGGAGCATATTCGGGTTATCTTGGGGATTGGATAAGACTGTTGGAAAGATTGAAACGAGAAAATAGAGAAGAAAAATCTGATTATATTTCGTCTTAAAATGTCGTAATGTCTGCGTAAGTCCAATGATAAAGAGAATACTCAACACCCCGTTGAGTGCTGGTTTTCCGGGATAGTTATGTCTGCCATTCATATCACCCTTGAGCGAAAACATGAGGACCGTTTTTGTTATATTTTCTCCAAACATACTTATTTTTTGAGCTACGGAGTACTGTGTACTTTTTAAATACAGTTGATCCTCAAGCCGAGAGTCAGGATGACCTATGAAATAGAGTAATAAAGGTGAAATAGTAAGGAAGAAAATTAATAAAAACAATAGAAGGTGCTTGCGATATGAAACGATAAGGAGAAAAAGCGGGATGACAAAAAAAATTCTTCCTGGTGTATAGGAATGAAATGCGAGCCCCGCAAAAACTGCTGAAAGTAAGACAAATACAAGCTTTTTATTTTTGAGATATTCAAACATAAAAAGAAGAGAGCTCAACTCAAGAACCAGAAGGAGTGTCGCTTCAAACGCAAACCGGGCAAAGTTAAAATACCAGCGGGAAGTGGCAAGAAGGACAGTGACTATAAAAGGAGTTAAAACTATAAAGGAGTTCTTATTTTTCAATCTTTCATGGTAGATATTCTGCAGTATTCTATAAAAGAGCAATACTGAAACAACTCCAAATATTGCCGCAGGAATTCGGAGCGCAAAATTACTGATGCCGAAGACCTTCAGTGAAAAAAGGATAGTGTAGAAATACAGTGTCGAATGTCCGGTTGCTAACTCACTATAGGGAGTATAGGATACATGATTGAGCGATAATGCCAGTTTCGCAAACTCAACCTCGTCTCCGAATAGATATTGTGGTATCGATAAGAACTGATAAAAAATAACAAAAGCAGTCACGGCAACGATAATAAGTGGGGAGGTACTAACTCGAAATATTATATTTGCCATGGAGATGATTTAGTTTAATCTTGAGAATATCTTTTAATGTTTCAATCGCGTCATAAAAAAAATTCACGTTTCTCGTCTCAACATGTCTCCATATGACGGGAACTTCTTTTATTTTCAACTTCAATTGAGTCGCAAGAAATAAAAATTCCAGATCAAATCCCGCCGATACAGAGGGTCCATTTACTTTCCTTTCGGAATTAAATACTTGCAAGTTGTCTATGATTTTAAGGGCAGCGTTCCGTTCAAACACCTTAAACCCACACTGGGTGTCTTTTAATCCATTTAGTCCAATCAGGATATCGCGAATGATAATATAGCCGAGAGCTAAAATTTTCCTTGAAAGGGGTGCCCCTTGTCTGCTGGCGCTTCTTGATCCAATAACGATGGAATACCCGTTATCTATTTCTTCTATCAGTTTTTCAGCTTCTTCTATCGGAGTTGCAAGATCAATATCAGAAAACATAACATGAGGAGCATGCGCTTTCCGTATCCCAGTAATAATTGCCAGAGCCTTTCCCTGATGATTATTTTCAATCAATTTGAATTTAGGAAAGAGTTCGAGGTATTTTTCCTTTATGATTTTCTTTGAAGTATCTGTTGACCCGTCATCCACGATCAATACTTCACTAAATTTTTCGTTGTTTTTGCTAAAGTTCCCGATCTTATCCAGAACTCCTTTTTGGATATTGAGTTCTTCGTTATAACAGGGAATAATGAGCGAAACATTATTTTTCATGAATTACCTTATAAATTTTGATACCTAAAACTTCCCATATTGTAGCAACTTTCTTATTTTGAAACGACGCGATCTGCCACTGCGGATGATTCAAGACGTCGCACTCAGGATAGTAACACAGCACATATAATTCTCGTGGTTCTTCTCGCGTATCTTCTGAAAGAGGTCTTTTTCCGTTAATTTCAAGAAAATACCTCACGTGTCCATCAATCTCTGTGTAGGGGAGAGCGGTAAGTTGATACGGGGGGGTAGGATCGCGTTTTAAAATACTGTCAGCTATTGCTTGAGCTCTTTGGATCTGTCGATTACCTTCACTGCGAAGGTGGGTGTAGTACTTCGCATTTAATACGATATAGATCCCCAGAAGAGTCACAAGTATCACACGTGTTACGAATTTTTTCTGCGCAAACTGACCGAGTAAAACACCAAGAATAACATAAAAACTAAAATACGCTGGTCCAAAATAGTGAGGATATCTGAAATGACTGAGGAGGCTAAATAAGAGTATATATAATACAAAATGAATAAAATGGAGCTGAATAAATACGTTTTTCTTCAAAAGATCTCTCTTGAGGATTACCACGAGTATTATAAGAAGAATAAAAATAACAAATTCAGTTTCACGGTTTAGTTCGTATTTGATGATGTGGGATAAAAACGATTGGGTGGTTGAGATGGTTGCGGAAAAATATGGTTCTGTTTGTCCTGCTTCTTTTTCAGAGAAAAATTTAGTAGCGTTTCGCGTATTTAAAAAGTTGTTTTTGATCTCAAATAAGATAAAAGGAGAGAAAAAGAGACAGAACGCTGCTACGGCAACGCTGATATTTTTTATGAAAATAATCCTATTTTTCTTTTCGAGGAGGTGTATAAGACTGAGTAAGAATACAGGCGTAAGGGTAAAAATAGCTAAATAATGGAACTGGATTGAGAATGAGAAAAATGAACCGAAAAGAAATGCATCAAAGTATCTTCTGTTTGTGATAGTTTTATAAAAGAAGTAAAGGGTGAAAAAAGTTGAAACCGGAAGAAGATTCGGATTCCATGAAAACCGGGCAAATTCAACGTTAACTGATGAAAAAGAGATAAGAGTAAGGAAAATTACCGCAGGGATGATCCCGATTAATTTTTTAACAGTAAAATACCCTCCTATTATCCCGATAATGGAAAGGAATGCTACCCCAACAGCCATACCTACCGGATGAAAGTTAAAGATGAATAAAAAAGGAGCCATGAGATAGTAGAAAAAAGGACCCAAGAAAACTCCGCCGATAGACATGGTTGGACCAATTGCCGGAAAATGCTCTAAGGTTATAATTCGCTTGACGATAATAGCATCTCTTCCCTGGTCGCCTAAGAACGTGACGAAGGGTTCAAGATTGACAAATCGGAGGAAAACCGCGATGAGGATAATAAAAGTTGCAAGCCTGTTTTTTGATACAATATCTCTAATGAATCTGAGATTTTTACCGAAAAACATATCAATATATTGTACCCTACTTCTTATTGTATTCATAAGCACATTTGTTTTGTGGTTTCCCTTCCTTTTTCGATTCACTTCCTGGTTTGGTTTAGAGATACCCAACTCGAGTATCCAGTATATTTATGCGCACTTCGATGGTCCTCTCTATATCATTCCGGCAAAAACGCTCTATGATCCGGCACAGATCTCTCCTCCTGATAAGGGGCTTATTATTTCATTGCCCCTTACGGAGAAATATTTTGCGGCTCATTTTCCTCTGTATCCGCTGTTGATGCGGGTATTCGCGCCTTTCCTGGGGTATCTAAAAGCGATGCTTACCGTATCAGTCTTGTCAGGCGTAATACTTGCCTGTTTCTTTTATTTCTTTCTGAAGAATTTCAAACTTTCCGAAAACCCGTTACTCCTTACATCCATATTTTTATTTTTGCCGCGGTTTTTGGTGGTACGATCCATTGGTGCGCCTGAGTCATTATTCATACTATTGATACTGGTTTCGGTCTATTTTTTTGAAAAACAACGTTATATTCTTGCCGGAGTTTTCGGAGGACTTGCTGCCATGACAAAATCGCCGGGTATCTTACTGGGAGTAGCATATGGCTTAGTTTTTTTAGAACATTTCATCAAAACTAAAAAAATTGAGTGGCGGGGATGGGGAATTATTTTTATTCCATTGGGGTTATTGGGAGTGTTCTCGCTCTATGGAGTGCAGTATGGAGATTTTTTTACCTATTTTCACTCTGGAGACAATATCCACCTTGTTGCTCCGTTCTCCGTTTTCAATTTTCAAAAGAGCTGGGTGGGGACGGCTTGGCTTGAAGAGGTACTCTTCTATTTTTTCATGTATGCGTTAACCGTTTATTCATTAAAAGATAGTAAACACAGAAGCTTTTTCTATTTTTCACTGGTATTTTTTACGGCTACTATTTTTGTTCAGCATCGTGATATCGCACGCTACAGTCTACCATTATGGCCATTTGCCTGTATTGTCTTTGAAAAATTTTTCAGTTCAAAGCGCTTCTTAGTCGTTCTTATTTTTTTACTTCCCGCGCTTCTCATGTATTCATGGAACTTTCTTCTTCAAAACGTGATGCCAATTGCAGATTGGGGACCGTTTCTTTGAATTGGATCCTAGATTATAGATCATGGATGATGGAAGAATATCAATATGATTTCTATCATCGATGATCTCCGATCGATATCGGGTAGTTGACGAGGAATAAAAAAGGAAAATTCATCTTGTTACCTTATCTACAAACTGGAGTGTTTCCTTTTTAAACCGTTCGAAGGAGTATTTTTCCGCTGAGGAACGGGCGTTTTTACATAATTTAATATATTCATCTTGTGGTAATTCTTCCACTAATTTTATTTTCTCATAGAGGCTTTCCTTTGTCAGACTCTCATAGAGATAGCCGTTTTTTCCTTCTTGGACCGTTTCTTTCAGCCCACCTGATGAGTATGCTATGACAGGAGTCATATGACCCATTGCTTCCACAGGAGCAATACCAAATTCCTCATCAACGGACGCGAACAGAAATGCTTTGGCATGTTTATACAGATTCTCTAACTCTTTATCTTTAACACTCCCCAGAAGTTCCACGGTCGGTCCGGCAAGTGAGTGGAGATAGTTTCCGTCTCTTCCTGCACCGACAATTTTCAAATAAAATTT
>CAZHGF010000002.1:0-28389 GCA_964531945.1 uncultured Gammaproteobacteria bacterium
GAGAGAAATGCAGGAGCGTATGAAACGATGATGAGTTATGAGTTCAGGGTTCGGGGTTTTGTGCGCAACTTAAAACTCATAACCCATAACGCATAACTCGACAAATGGGGATGACAGGAATCGACGAAGAACTGCACTTTTAAAAATGGTTAGGGCGTATCTATACGACAAATAGAAAAACACAAATGTCAATAAAGACATTGAAGATCTTAAGGCTTTTGTAAAAGACTACATTGCTTCTGCAATGGGTCTTAATCAGTCAAGAGCATATGCTTTTGCTGCCTAAGCTTTCAAGAACTCTTGTTAGGCTTCCCTAGGTACCTGCCTATCAAGGGATAAACCAATCTAGGTAAGATCAGTACTGTGTTCCCGATTTGACAATACTGGTTGATAACCCATCAATTGGCAACCGAAATAGGTTTGTATATTTTCCAGTTTCGGAGCAGTAAAAAATATTCTATCTCTAACTAAACGTTTTTAAAATCTTTTTTCGGACCCGGGTTCAATTCCCGGCATCTCCACACTTCGCTCCTCGTGTTCACTCGGAGCTACGCGTGGTAAACCACCTTGTAATAATAATCTTTCCTTACTACCTTTTCGCGAAGTGTGTGGCGCGAAGCCTTGGCGAAGTGCCACATTATGTAGCTCATAATCCATAGACAATACATGCTTTCCACTTTAAGCTTCTATTATGTTTATGTTTATATTTTGAAACTTAAAGATAACTCAGTATATATAGGTTTTTCTTCAAATCTAAAAAGGCGATTAAAAACTCACATAGAAGGCTGCGTATCGGCAACTAAAAATCTTAGACCAGCAGAATTGATTTACTACTCAGCCTTTACTTCTCAAAAGAAAGCTACTGACTTCGAAAAATATCTTAAATCTTCTTCCAGCTTCGCGTTTCGGAATAAGAGGCTGGTTTGATATAATAGGTTATGCTATATCTTCCAGAATTTCTCACTGTTGTAACGATACATCTGCTGGCAGTCGTCAGCCCTGGGCCTGATTTTATTATGACGGTTCGCAACACACTCATATACTCCCGAAAAACAGGAATTTATTCTGCTCTTGGATTAGGACTGGGCATTGGTATTCATGTAACGTATTCGTTATTAGGGATCGGATTCCTCATCTCAAAATCAATTTTCCTCTTTACTATCATTAAATTTATTGGTGCCGGATATTTGTTTTACATCGGATATAAATCGCTTACTGCAAAAGCATCACACATCCAAGTAAATCAAGAGGATAAAAAGAAAGATATCGGCAAATTTGAGGCGATGAAAATAGGGTTTATTACGAATGTTACGAATCCCAAAGCCACCCTTTTTTTCCTGGCGCTCTTTACCCAGGTAATTCATCCGACAACTCCTTATCTTATTCAAATTCTTTATGGATTGGAGATGATGATAGCTACCACATTATGGTTTACTTTTGTGTCAGTACTATTTTCGCATCATATGGTAAAAAAAGGATTTGAGAGAGTAGGAAATGGAGCAGAAAAAGTGATGGGCGCGATTCTTATAGCGCTGGGGATCAAACTAGCGCTTTCTTCTTCAAAGTAATCGTCACCTTCTCTGTCTGATTCTCATATGCGAGGCGCATGCTCGATCACCCTTCTGCCCCGTAAACGACCATCTGGCGTATCCTTTCATCGGTCCATCTGCAATTGTCTCAACATACCGCGGTCCATCACCGAGGTGTGTCGCTGAATGAACAGCAATATTCATTTTCCATCCGAAGCGCGCCGATAAGGGAGAATTATGCGCATTAACATATAGTCCAATAAGATAGTGAGGAGGAGCAACGCGATGGGCGTATTGACTCGTATCATAAATGGTTCGCAACCGATCGTCAATTGCGCCGACAACCGCCTCATAGGGTGCCTGAATGAATCGTCCAAAAGGATCTTCAAATTCAAGAGCGCCCGTGTAGTTGGCTCTTTGCGCATCCAAAATCTGTACGACACGAGGAATAAACACATCAGGACCAACCGCGGGGTCAATTTCTATCCGCGTTGTTTTTGGTAATAACGATGGCAGTCTTACTGACTCAAATCTTCTTCGTGCTTCAACGATGACAGACATAAGAAAAATAATTATAGCAAACTAAACATTCTTCTCCATCTCCACCGTTTTTACAGGGAATCCTTCAACCACTTCTTCTTTTTCGCCGACAATCTTGAATCCCTGTTTTGTATAAAAAGCACATGCTTTATCGTTCTGTTTCTCACACTCAAGCCGCAATAATTTTATCGATGGGAAACGCTTGAGCGCCGCGTTCATGAGGTGTGCGCCGATTCCTTTGCGCTGATGCCGAGGATGGATATAGAGGCGGCTCATAAAAGCAGTATTTTCATCAATTTTTCTGACCGTAATAAGTCCGACTATTTTTCCTTCCTCCTTCGCAACCGCAAAGAAGGTATCAGGGTTCGCAGCCTGCTGTACTAATGCCTTGGGATCATGCCAGATAGAAGTAATCTTTTCAATTATATCAGGTGGGTAGAGCGCTCCATACGTATCTTTCCATACATAGCTTAATAGATTTTTTACTTCAAGTATTTCTTCTGGAGGCACCTTCTCTATATTTATCATATATCCAGTTAAAAATTATACATATTTTTCCTTCATACTCTGTTTTTATAGGGTAGAATTATCATAAATATATGAAGGTATTAGCTTTGAGGTTCTCATCGGCTTATCTCAAGACTCTCAAGCGTCCAACAGTGGTTAAAATTGGGGTTATTGCTTTCGCTGCGGTGTTTATTATCATATTTATGATTTTCAATAGGGTTTATATAAAAAATACTGAGACAGAAATACCGAAAAGTGAAAGTAAACCCGAAGTAAAAGGAGCATCTGCATCAGCTTCAATTACCGCTTCTCCGTCAGCAACTATTACTGTTTCACCTACGCCGACGAAATCCGTCGCGACACCAACTCCAACACCTCAACCGACGAATACTCCGGTACCTACTAATACCCCCGCTCCAACCGCTACACCGACTCCTACCCCAACTCCAACCAAAACTCCCACACCTACACCCACTCCAACTGCAGGCGCTTTGACTGCAACACCGACTCCTACTGTGAGTTCAACACCAACAAACACTCCAACTCCCACTGGGTCATTAACTCCAACAGATACTCCTACTCCAACACCTACTTCTTCTCCAACACCAACACCGACCAATACACCAACGCCTACTCCAACGCCTTGAGTAGGTTTAAAGGTATATTAAAATGGGTAGCCTTTCAATCCCTGTAACCCTTTTGCTGCAGAGATTTCGCCCATGAGATTGTCAATATGTCCCATGAGCACCCTCATGACGAATCGTCCTAATTGCCATTCTCCCAGACCCCACTGTGACAGATTCACTTTTTTCTCAAGAAGATCTTTATCACTGAGCGTTGTCAAATAATCATCGGTTTGTTTATATACTGCTTTTGCATACTTTTGTAATTTCCGAAGGTCAATTTTTACATTCTTCGCCCATTTTGCAAAGTTGGTTTCCCAGTCCATGTCCATTGCCGGATGGGGATGACTGATACCAAGTTTTTTATTCCATCCCTGTTCCAGAAGCGGTTTTGCTTGTCTGATCATGTTGTTGAGCATAAGGTCTTCGGATATAACAACATGGACGTATGCAGCGCCAATGGGTAGCGCTTTTCCTGCAGGTTTCCAGTGCGCAACTTTCTCATCAACTCCTTGCATGGTGCCTTCAAGCGCGTCATGAGCATCTTTTAACGCTTGGCGAAACAGCTCAACCATTTTATTTTTCATAATGAGAACGAGAAGTAATAAATTTACTCTTTCTTCAAATCCTGCCAGACGCCGATGATGTTTCCTTCGGGATCTTTAACGCGCGCATACATCCCCATGTCAAAAACTTTAACTGTCGGCATTACTACAACACCACCATGCTCTTTAATTTTCTCAAGCGCCGTTTCAATATTCTCAACACCCACAACAAGAACAGGCGTGGGAGCATCATTCTCTTTTTTCATGATAGCTCCGTTGATAAATCCCGGCTCTGCAGGCATCTGCTGTTCATTCGCGGGGCCGGTGATGGCGATGGTATATTCATCCATTGCCTTATGCATCTTCCACCCGAAAACTTCTTCATAAAACTTCACTGCTTCCGACATATTCGCTGCCGGTATCTCAAAATGAATAACCTTATTCATGGATAGGAAAAATTTGTAACAATATTATTGTACCTGATATTAATTATGTCGCTATAATAATCTGATGCAGTGGGTAAAAAAACATCCGTTTCTTGCTCTCATTCTTTTATCCTTAATCCTCCGTTTCTCTCTCCTTTTCCTCGACTACAGTTTTGATGTCAATAACCATATGGTATGGGCAAAGGATGCTCTCACACGGGGAGTAAGAGGGTTTTATGAAATACAGTCTTCTCAAGGATTCGCAACTCATTACCCCAATTATCCGCCACTCGCAATCGTGATTTTTTCGTTCGTATATCCGTTGCAGTCATTTATTTTTAAACTTGTGTGGTGGTTTAATGTAACGTTTCCGATTTTTCCATCGAAGCTCACTCTGTTTGTCGAAAGCAGAGTGTTTTTAGCAGGATTGCTTAAGTTACCTTCCATTGCTGCAGATGTGGGAATTGCGCTTCTTCTTATGGAGTTTGCGCGAAAAATGGTTCCCAAGGAAAAAAAGTTACCCTTCATTACTGCGTCACTGTTTCTGTTCAATCCGGCAATTTTTTACAATAGTGCTTTTTGGGGTCAGATCGATGCTGTTCCGATTTTTTTCGCGCTTCTCTCATTTTATCTCCTGTTTTTCACCAAACACTCTATTCTCAGTGCTCTTACCTTCACCCTTGGCATACTGGTGAAACCAACCATTTTTCTGTATCTGCCGATATATGTCATTTATTTGGTATGGAAGCATAAGCTGATAGACTCGTTAAAAGCTCTCGGAACATCTCTTCTGGTTTTTTGGCTTGTTTTTTTACCCTTTTACCAATCCGGCAACATTTTGTTGTATCCTTTTACCACCTATTACAAAAGTATATTGCTGACGCAGAGTATTCCGTTTGCTACCAATGGCGCTTTTAATTTCTGGTTGTTGCTTACGCAATTTAAGGGCATCAAAGATACGACGGTGTTTTTACTGGGAATGTCTTATAGAGTCTGGGGTTATATATTGACCGGCGCTATCTTTACTCTGCTAGCGTCTCACGCTATCAAGAAAAAAGAGAGGGCAACCGCCTTTTTATGCGCCACGTTTCTTCTGTCTTTGGCCGGATTTTTATTTCTTACCAAAATGCATGAACGATACCTGATGCTGCCGCTGCCATTTTTGTTGCTGCTGTCGTTGAAACAAAAAGTATACCTCCGAGGATTTATCCTATTGTCTATCATTGGTTTTTTAAACCTGTATCACAGTTGGCCCGTGCCGCGGAGTGAAATTCTTATTCAACTGCTTGATACGCCGGTGATTTATTCGTTATTATCTTTAGGCAACATAGGACTATTTTTCTATTTTCTCAAACGATTTATTTCAAAAACTTGATCGTGGCAATTACTTGATCGCAGAGAGAGGTGTCAATACTTTGAACATAGCAGCTTATTGACAGTGCAGATCCGTAAGGATTTTGAATAATCGTAAAGTAACTTCCGTCTACCGGCGGGGTAGAGCCGATGGGGAAAGAGAGAATTTTCATCACCCTTTCTCCTTCAATGACGACTTCTTTTCCATCTACCATGAGAGGGATTTCCCTTGACTCCAGCCCTGGCATCCCAAATCCCGGCGCTTCAAGGAAGAGGGTGATATTTATCTTCTCTTTTGAGTTGGTTAAGTCAAGATAGGCAAGGCTCGACTTTCTTTGCGAATTGATAGTCTCACTTTTCGGATAATAGAGCATCGCAAAGGAATAAGGGAAACTTATCTGGAGTTTATAGTCATCAAATCGTACGATCTTCCATCCGGTGTGTGGATTATGACTAACAATAGGTTGTATTGGAGTAGGGGTGGGAGTATCGGTGGGGAGAGGCGCGCGCGCCAGGGGTTTTACTAAATCTCTTTTTATCCCTTCCAACCTGAATCTGTTTTCATGAAGGGAAATTCTGATAATAAGCGCTCCCACGACCGCAAGCAGCAGCAGTAACAAATGCGAAGTGAGTTTTGAGTCAGAGGGAGGAGGCTGTTTTCGTTGGAGCATCTTCATCTTAAGTTTAATTATTCACAAATGCAATCAAGAAACAATGGGGAAGGATATTATTACCACGCCATCGCAACAACTCCGGCGATGAGGATGATAGTCAACACGACGAGAATCGTGTGGCCAATAATGAATCTTTGAAATTTTCTGGGGATAAGGAGGCCGAAGTTCTGTTTTGTCCGCGTGATTTCCCTAATGAGCAGGTTGTTGTAGATATAAACGGCAGTCAAAATAAGAATGAAAATTATTGCAATAACAGTGGTGATATAGGGGTGATTCATATTCTTTTTAAACTTCTTCTTGGAAACACTGCATCATTGAGCCGGACATTGTTTGCAATGCTTCTTGGATGAAACCATATGGGTGTGTCATGCATGATCGATTCAAGGGCGTCAGCAATAAAAATACCCGTTTCCCGTGGGTTTTTTACATTTTGAAATATAAACGTTTCTTCATGAGACGGCCGGTCAAATACAATCACTACATCACCAATATCTAAGAGTTCCTGGATAAATCCATTTATTTTAATATCAATTTCAGTCGTTCTTACCTGATCTAAAAATACATTGTTGATGACATGAGAAAAGATCGGTTGGAAAAGAACCTCAAGAAGTTTACGGTCTGAAAGTATATATAAATGAAAATACCAGTCTATAATTTCGTGCAGCATAAAAGCGAGAGCAACATTCCCTATGACCAGAATACTTGCAATAAAAAGCGGTAGGGTGAAAATTTGAAATCCAAATAGTCCCGCAGTAACTCCGATTAAGAAAATTCCTGCGAATATGATAAAAAGTAACGGAGCTAACAAAACGATCCAGTGTTGTCTTTTTGCAATCAGAAGATGTTCCCCTGGTAGTGAGCAGAAGTGTTTGACCTCAAAATAGGTAAGACAATCTTTTATTTCCTGCATACCTCTTCACCTCCTTTTCCAAAACTAATAGTCGATGTTAAGGTTGCAAGCCTATATATTTATTATACTCCTTTCAAAATGCAATAGCAAGTATGTCTCCAACCAATAACCATAAAAAAACCCTCCCCGAGGGGAGGGTTCCTCTTACACTACTCATCGTCCCTTAGCTTTTACTGGAATTTTCCGTGCTTTTGCTGCTTCCGCAATCGGTGCAGTCACCGTTACCACTCCATTTTCTACATCAGCCGCAACTTTATCTGCTTCTATCGGTCGTGGTAGATAGGTAGCATAGTTGAAAGAAGCAGTTCGCTGCATCCGATGAACCACTCTATTTTTCTTTTTCTCTTCTTCTTTTTCCTCGCTCCGGGCACTAATTCGCAGAACTCCGTCTTCATACGTAATATCTACTTTATCTGCAGGAATGCCGGGCACCGCAGCCTCAACTACTACTTTGTTATCCTCTTCATATACGTTTAAACTGTCATTTCCACTTGCGTTTGTCCATTCATCCTGATCGTCAAAGAACGATCGAATGAATTGTCGGCCAAACGGATCAAGACGGAAAGGATTAAAGCGTACGATAGCCATAGTCTTTCACCCCCTTTCATCGAATGAAACTGGTAATAAGTATTACCGGTATTACTTGTGAGCTCTATTAGCAGTATAGTATAAAGAGTGCCAATTTGTCAAGGGGATGTTGTGAGTTTTCGATCTTTGATCATCGGTGTTGGATGGCCGGTGGTAAAAGAGTGCTCTGTAAAACTTTCAGCATTGAAAGTCGAAGATCGAATATCGGATATGTTTTTCTACTCATGATGGAGAAATGTAATCGAAGCGTACATGAGGATGATACCGATGATAAAGGGAAGAGACTGAGCCCACCCTTTTTGTTTTTTAAAATCTTTATGCATATCGGGGATCAGATCAGAACAGGCGATATAGATAAACATGCCGGCGCTGAAAGCGAGAGAAATTGGGAGCCAGTGTTCAAGAGTATTTAAGAAAAAGTAACCCCCAATCGCTCCAGCTAATGCACTGAGTGAAGAAATAAAGTTGAATAAAAGTGCTTTTAATTTGCTCATGCCGCTATGAATGAGAATAGTAAAATCAGCAATTTCTTGGGGGATTTCATGGGCTGTGATCGCAAGTGTTGTGATAAAACCGAGCGCAGGGTTTGTAAGAAATGCAGCCGCAATAGCAACGCCATCAATGAAATTATGGAACGAGTCACCGATAAGTATCAAAAGTGATGATGGCTTTTCGCCGTGAGACTCGTCATGATGATGAAACCATAAGAGAAATCGTTCGAGAAAAAAGAAAAGAATAATGGCAAAGAATGAAGGAATGAAAATATTTACTTCCTCTCCTCCTTCATGAAGTGCTTCTGGTAATAAATCCAGAAACGCGGTAGTCAGTATAACACCTGCTGCACAGTTAACGAGGTAGGGAATGATTTGTTGAGTAAGCAGTTTTCGCCATAAGAGAAAAGCGCCTCCGATGAGAGAGACACTACTTACAAGAAGAGTAGCGATAATTATAGTTGATAACATAGTTATATTACTGGCAACGGGTACATAACCCGAAAAATTCTAATGAATGATTGGTTATTTGAAACTGAGTTTGTCCCTGTATTTCTTTCATTAGCCCTTCTTCCCCGATGGGCATGATATCCTCGATAGTACCGCAGTTATCACAAATGAGGTGATGGTGGTGATCTTTCACGAGCTCATACCGTTTTTTACCCTCACGAATCTCAACAACCGTAACAATACCCATGTGTGTTAAAAGATGGAGGGTACGGTATACTGAGGCAAGATCAATTTTTTCTCCATGCTTCTCAAGCAGTTCAAAGATTTCCTGAGCAGTTAACGGGTGAGACCGCATGACCTCAAGGATTTTCTTGCGTTGTTCAGTGATGCGGTATCCTTTGTCTTTTAAAGCTTGTATAGTTTTCATAGCGAAAGAGGCAAGGGGAGGTTCTTGCCTCTTGTAAAGTTTATTATTGCAAATAATTCGCAATAGTCAAGAGCATTTTCTGTTAGTACGTTAGTTGGTTAATTTGTTAGTTCGCACATATAGAAAGATATTTTTTACGAACTAACGGTAAACGAACTAACCTACTAACTGTTGCTGTGAACGGTGAACAACTTCATTATAGTTTCTTCACCTCAGTTGCGACTACCGTATTGGGGGGAGCGAGTATGGAACGGTTCAATTGATTATTTTCCACAACCACATTGTCAAACGTCGTTGCCGTTCCGTCAAGGTAGGTGAGAGTAAGAGTATGGGCGCCATTCTCTAAGTTGGTGAATGTCACCGGTATCAGCTCAGTATTCCTGTTGTCTTTATCGTAATTTACGAGTATTAATACCGTTTTATTTCCATCCGTACCTGCCATTCCCCGCACATAGGTTCCTTCTCCCTCGACATTGAGCCGATTTCCCTGAAGGAGAGTGAGGAGCTTGAGTGCGTGATAGCGCGGTTTTTTTTCACCCGTATGACTTAAGATTCCCCATCGGGGAGCGGGGCCGTCTTTTGCTTCAAATAAAAATGCCATATCAAAGTTGAATCGGGAGAAATTACGGATAGATGCGATGGTATGCGCCGCTCCCACATTGGTATCCGCGATGGAGTTTGGTTCGGAGTCATACCCCCATTCACTGATGATTTTCGGGAGCGATTGAAATCGGACATACTGCTCTGAATCTGACAGCCATTCGTTTATTTTCCCAATATCATCGGTATAGTCTTCGGTGCTTTTGCTGTAGTGATGCCAGGAGAGAAAATCAAGCCGGAGATTGTTTTCTATAACGTAGTTTAAAAACATCTGTATCCAGTTCTGATAGAGCGCCGTGGTGACTGGTCCCCCAATGAGGAATGAGTAAACATTTTGTGCTTTTTCCGCGCCCAGTACAGAGTACAGATAAAGTTTCTTATAGTCTTTTTCTCCCGTATACAAACTCCACTTTCCAAATGTCTCTAGATCAGGTTCGTTCCAGACTTCGTAGTGAATGTCTTTCAACCACTCTCCCTCAATCTGACCGCAGAGTCGTGTTGATTGACCGCTATAGCGTTCGATTGTTTTTTGCACTATGAGACTCCATTCACCCCACTCTTTTGGTTGTGATATGAGTGAGCCGTCTGATGAGACCTCTGGCGGCATATACCCCAGTGAAAAAAACGGTTTAGCACCAGTACGATAGATATCGCAAACCGTAGCATCAAGCTGATCCCAGTGAAAAGAAAGTGTTCCATCGCTTTCTCTTTTGACAACATCATAATAGTCATAAATGTGATCGAGTCGGATTGAACGGGGATTTAATGCGGAAAGCGCCGGCACAATATTTTCTAACATTCGCACACCCTTTTCTTCTCCTCCCTGTGCGAGCGCCATCCATCGAGATGGAATAACACCGGAAGTTTGTTTTACATCGACAGTAATGTTCGCCTTTACTAGAGTAGCTTTTGAGATGTATTGAAAGGAGAGAAACAAGAGGATTGGAATAGTAGCGATGACTGTAACTATAAGGATTCGTTTAAACTTCCTGCTCATACACCAATTATAGCTTTCTTACTCGGCTCTTACACTCCTATTACTGCTTTACGAAAAACGGGGAATAAGATTGTTACTAATTAAACGTTTTCATGAAAGGAGGTGAAATAAGCATGGAACTACTTACGTGGGCGCTTTTAGGACTTATTGCCGGGTGGCTTGCGTCAATTGTAATGCGTACCAATTCCCGTCAGGGTTTCCTGATGGATATTATCCTTGGAGTTGTCGGGGCTCTTTTAGGAGGATTTATCATGAACATATTTGGAGAACCCGGTGTTTCCGGACTCAATATTTACAGCATTATTGTTGCGATCGTTGGCGCAATTGTCTTAATTTGGATTGGTCGTTTATTTACATCAGGAGAAGTCAGGCCGTAATGTTATAAATTTTTAGAAAGGGGTGATACCTATGGTACGGAAAACAAGGCGACATGCAGCAAACAAAAAACGCTAGGAATTTTCCTGCAATTTAAGAACTTTTCAGGTAGCTCTTTAAGAGCTACCTGTTTTAATATGCTACTCCCTTAAACGATGGACAGTTTTTTTGCACCCACTGAAGATACTCCTTTTCACATTGTGGCTGTTTCCCGCTTTTATCTGCCATAATTTTCGGCATACAGTCTATATATTCTGTGGAGGGACAGGAGTATTTATTATCTTCCGGATTACTCAACTGAAAGGTGCCAAGGATCTGTTCATATATGTTTTTTGCGTTGGGAAAAAGAGTTTGCCCTTCTTTAAGAGAGGGGGTGAAGTAAGCAAGCGTTATCGTAAAGATGTAATTTCCATTGGTGAGCGCGGTTTGCATTTGGGGCCAGTCCATACCGACACTGCTAAACTTGGTGGATGTTTTATGAGCAACGATTACCGTTTCTTTCACAAATCCTGACTCCGAACTATATTTTTCTGTCATGGTTTCTTCGCGGAGCTTTAAAGTCCGTGCATCTCCTTTTTCAACACTGACAAAGATTTCATAGCTGGCTTCAATTGATTGTTTCAAGTCAAGTTCCTGCGCAAATCGTGTAGTCATCATATCCGTTTGTACTGACCAGGTGGGAGGGTATTTAATGGCGTATCGATACGTTTCATTTTTATAGGTTTGCCATTGTGAGGTTTTGATTGTGGTGAGGAGGGGAAGGGACGGGAGAGGAGTAGGAGTCGGGGTGAAGGGCGCTTTTAAGATATATCTATCGATAAAATCAGGGTTTCGTCCGAGTAGGTATCCAGACAGCACAAACATCAGTGAGAGTACAAGAGCGATGAAGATTTTTATTAATTTCGATACTTCCATCATCCTCCATTTTTTCATAAGTGGAGACAACGGTCAAGCGGGAAGACGATAATTAATTAAACTTTCGTACGACTGCTTTCACCACGCCATGAATTTGAAGTTCCTGATGGGGATAAAAGGGAGGATATTTGGGGTTTGCCGACATGAGATACGTTTTCTGATGGTCCTTTTTCAGAATCTTCAGTGTCCACTCGCGATCAATCTGTGCAAGAACGATATCGCCCGAATGCGGCTGACGTTTTTTTTCGATGATGACAAGATCACCATCAAATATACCGGCGTTTATGAGTGAGTCACCACTGACGCGAAGTAAAAATGAGGACTGGGGGTCTTCAATAAGATACTCATCGAGTGTCAGATAATTTTTATCTTCCTCAGCAAGAATGGGAAATCCTGCTTTGATAAAACCCAGAAGCGGGAGACTGAAAAACTTGGAAGTTGGTGCGAGCTTATTGCTTTCCTTTTTCACAACTCCATCCTCAATCCACTTTTGTACTATCCGGTAGATTGCATTTTTTGAAGAAAAATTAAAAAGTTTCAGCATTTCCGAGTAGGAAGGAAGTCGCTTGTGTTTCTTATAGAATTTCTTGACCGAGTCAAGTTGACTGCTTTTCATACTATTAATTGAAACTTTAGTTAAAACGTCATTCTGGAGTCGTCACTTCACTCCTCCCCAGAATGACGAATGTTCGTAATTCTGTGATTATAGTTTAGTAAACAATCGTTCACTTTGTCAAGTGTTAATTACTATATTGAAAATAGGTTATAATAAACAATATCTTATATATTGATTGATTTCATTTATGAAAAGGGGGAATATCGCGATTTTAATTTCTTCAGTAATCGTTGCCATTATTACCGCGGCATTGATAATGGTCACAAATGAAGGGAGTAATACGAAAGTAAACTCAGAGATTGAGACTTCACAACCGGTAAGCGCACCGTCAAATACCCAAACCGCAACAGCTTCTGTCACTACTCAATCGTTTCAGGGAAGAGTCATTGCCGGCGTGAGCGCGCCTTTTATAGAGTTTAATAAAGCTGATTATGAAGCTGCGAAAAAAGCCGATAAAGTCATTGTGCTGGATTTTTATGCCAACTGGTGTCCGATCTGCCGGGCTGAAGCGCCGGATATCCAGGCAGGATTCAATAGCTTAACCACTGATAATGTAGTTGGATTCCGAGTCAATTACAAAGATGATGAAACTGATGCTGATGAAGTCGCGCTTGCAAAACAGTATGGCATCAATTATCAGCATACGAAAGTCATACTCAAAGATGGCAAGCAAGTTCTAAAAACCGGTGAGATATGGAATAAGGAGACGCTTATAAAGGAGATTACAAAAGCTACTCAGTAAAACGCTGAAATGGATTCTATGACAGTTCTTTTATTATTCGCGTTTATCTCAGGTTTAGTCACGATTCTCGCTCCCTGTATCTGGCCGCTTCTCCCGATTATTCTTTCCGCCACAACAACGGGAGGCAAAATGAAGCCACTCGGGATTACTCTTGGTATTACCATCAGCTTCGCACTGTTTACGTTGACACTTTCCTATATTGTAAAACTTATTCCTTTTGACCCGGATGTACTTCGGATATTTGCGGTGATCGTCATCGGTTTTTTAGGATTGACACTTATTATCCCCCGATTGAGTCAGATTCTTGAAGGATATGTCAGCCGGTTTACTGGTTCGTTTGCAGGGCGGGAGGGCGCGAGAAATGGATTTATTGGCGGTCTTATTACCGGATTTTCCTTAGGGATTGTGTGGTCTCCCTGTGCCGGGCCGATTTTAGCAACCATTGCGACACTTGCCGCAACTCAATCGGTAAACACTGCGGTTGTTGCCGTGACAATAGCGTATGTTGCCGGTGTTGGTATTCCGCTTTTTCTTTTCGC
Source organism: uncultured Gammaproteobacteria bacterium (assembly GCA_964531945.1). Lineage (GTDB taxonomy): Bacteria > Patescibacteriota > Microgenomatia > UBA1406 > GWC2-37-13 > CAZHGF01. The sequence goes on from CAZHGF010000002.1 coordinate 13,847, forward strand.
AACTTTAGGTATGTCATTTTTTACGAAAAATCGGTTAATCTCCCGCTATACCGGAAAGATTCAACAGATTTTTGGGGTAATAATGATTCTTACCGCTCTTGCCATTATTACTAATTATGACAAAACCATACAGGCGCGGCTTCTTGATGCGTTTCCCGCCTACTCACAGTTCCTGTTTAAACTCGAGGGAAATGAATCAGTCAAAAAACAGCTTGATACGCTCAAAGGAAAAAAAGACATGAAGAATAAAGAAAAAGAAGTAAATAAACTCATGCCGAATATCATTATTCCCCAGTCAGGATTACCGGTCTTAGGGGTCGCGCCTGAGTTTACCGGTATTTCCCGGTGGTTGAACTCTGCGCCACTGACGATGGAACAGTTGAAAGGGAAAGTAGTACTTGTTGATTTCTGGACATATACCTGTATCAACTGCATCCGGACCTTGCCACACGTTACGGGCTGGTATGAAAAGTATAAAGACAAAGGTTTCATAGTAGTTGGCGTCCATACGCCGGAGTTTGAGTTTGAAAAAAGCACGACCAATGTCGTAGACGCGATAAAACAGTTTAAGATAACCTATCCCGTGGCACAAGATAATGAGTATGCAACATGGCGCGCTTATGATAACCATTACTGGCCGGCAAAGTATCTCATTGATGCGCAAGGAAAAATACGCTGGGTCCACTTTGGGGAAGGAAAATATGACGAGGCCGAGCAGGCGATTCAAGCTCTTTTGAAAGAAGCGGGGACTGAGGTTGCTGCCGACATGAGTACAGTTGAAGATAAAACGCCCCGCGTTCGATTGACTCCAGAGACCTATTTAGGGTCGCTTCGGATGGAACGGTTCAATTCAAATGAACCAGGAACAGAAGGCTTAAAAGATTATACATTCCCACAATATCTCGCCATTAACTATTTTGCCTTTGGCGGGAAATGGGATATCCAAAGTGAGTACTCAGTGACACGGAAGAACGCAGTCCTGAGGTTCAGATATTATGCAAATAAAGTATTTCTCGTGATGACTCCAAAAAGTAAAAATGATCGCGTAAAAGTTGTATTAGACGGGAAAATTATCGAAGAAAAACATCAGGGAAAAGATGTAAAAAACGGTTATATTATTTTCGACGAACCACGATTATATGAGCTGATAAACTATCAGGGTGATATAACCGATCATGAACTACGGTTAGAGTTTGAGAACGAAGGTGTAGAGATCTATGCGTTTACATTCGGTTAGTAGACCGTCAAAACGTATGCTATACTTCGCACATGACTGAACACAACAGTCCTTTTGAGAGATTTATCAGACCGCCATTCCGGGTGGTAATGCCAGGAATGTTCGGAGAAGGAAGAACCATCACGGCGCTTCGTCAACAATTTGGGCATGATGCTTTTGTCTTTTCCTCAATTTCAGGGCTGCGAACAGTGCAAAGGGGTACCAAAGATTTGGATAGCCACTATAGGAGTATGGCGAAAGAAGTACTTTTACAGGCAGATGGTAGAGATATCTGGATGGATGGACATTCCTTAGGTGGTGATGAGATCATAAAACTGGGGAGAAAAATTACAGAGATTCAGCCGGGACAGGGTACGCGTATCCATTTAAATTTCATATCGGTTCCCGGGATTGGAGAACGGGGTATTGGCTCACTCATAAATCTGTTGCGTAACTATGGATATATTAATAAACATGTGACCGCTTATGAACAGCATGTCGCGTATCCGCTTCCTGAGTCATGCTATGTTGAGAATCCACTTCAAGAGATTGCAGAAGGAGTAAATGTTCGGACTGCATTTCGCGATAATCAAGAGGAAAGAGAACGGAGAAGAAAAACATTTAAAGACAATATGCGGTTACTGGTTGTCGATGAAATCGCTCGAAGTCAGTTGATTAATGAGCTACAAAGCCTTGATAGATCAATCGACAAAAATATTCAAGAAGGTGTACCGATTGATACTCTTCTGGAAGAGCGACAAAAATTATTACATAATCCTATACAGGGATTATTTCATGGGAAGCATATTCCCGATACCGTTCACGAGCGGTATGAGAGGGAGTATGGGGAAACAAAAGATGCGGTTACTTTTTCGTTACGCATGTTTGCGCAAGCCATGCTTGGGTTCGGGAGCAGAGTAGTGACAGGGATAGATAAAGATATTAAACAGCTACAAAGAGAAGCAAAAGAAAGAGGGTATACGGTTACCATTTCCTTAACATATGTGGAACGGGATAGAGTTGTTCCTTTCAGTGAAATTCCAGACGCTATAAGTAATTTATCTGACGAAGAGGTTGGAGTATTACCGACAGTTTTCTACCTGCAACAGTTAGCGCACTCGAGTATTGGATACGTGCCGGAAAAGTTTACGGAAATTCCAAATATTTCTCAATGATTGTATACCTCTTGTGGTTTGGTTCTTCTTAAAAAGACCCACCAGCTCATAAAGGCAACATAAGAACTGTAGAGTGAAAGCTGGATCACATCCATTTTCTGGGTAATGCCAAAGACTGCTTTAAGCATATCGCCAAAAAATGTTGTTTTTGCTGGAATAAAGGCAAAAGTCATCTTGCCGATCTCCGGAAGCCAGCCGACTTCGGCAAATTCATGGGCTCCCCGCGCAAGTAATCCCCCCGCAAAAAGAATAAGAAGAATACTGGTGATGCGGAATGCGAAGTAAACCGGCATACGGAGGGTTGCGAGAAAGAAAGCAAGAGATACCAGTAAGCCGCCGATTGCGCCACCCAAAAAGCCGGTGAATATACTCTGCGGATTGGAGGAAAAATAGATAGTTGATAAGAATAAAACGATTTCAAATCCCTCCCGGAATACCGCAGTAAATGCGAGGACAAACAGTCCTTTTTGTTCTTCCTGTTCAACGGTTGACTTAATCTTTGAGAGGAGCTTTGTTTTATATTTCCCGAAATACTTATGTAAAAAAAAGACTGCCCAGGTGATAAAGACTGCTGATGTCATCATCAAAATTCCTTCGATCACTTCTTCTATCCTTCCGGAGTATACTTCCTGTATCTTAATTCCCAGCAAGCTCGCGCCCATAAGAAGCAAGAGACTTACCACCGTTGCTGCAGCTGTTGCCATCCACACGGTTTTTATTCCTTTTTTCTGATTGAGTTTGACAAGAATACCAAGAATCGTCGCAACTATTAAGGAAGCTTCAATAACCTCACGAAAGGTGATAAGGAATGCTGGTAGCATAGGGCTTTATCAACTGGTACAAAAAAAGTAATAGTTTAGATTATAGAAGGAAAGTGATCTGTTTGTCAAATGCAAATTATCAGATATACCCCACTTTTTGTAAAATGATCGCGGAGTGGTATACAATTGGTGCTATGTATAAAAAACGGTTGGAAACTATCAGAAACAAATTGGTTAAACAAAAACTTGATGCCATTCTCATAACCGACTACTATAACCTGACATATCTTACTGGTTTCACTGGATTCTCACCTGAAGAGCGGGAGGGGTATCTTCTTATTATAAAACATGCAAGTCATTTTTTGACCGACGGGAGATATCTCAATGAGAAACTCAAAACTCAAATGGGAAAACTTACCGTTGCCTGTCATCTCATTACCAGAGAAAAAACAGTTTTAGAACTTTTGCCAGTTCTTGCACAAACTGAGAAATGCAACAAAATTGCGTTTGAGGCGGAGAGCGTTAGATTTGACGAGTATCAAAAGTTTGGAGAGTTACTTAAACAAAAACTTATACCAGTGGAGCAGTTTATTGAAGACGAGCGGCGGGTAAAGGATAGTGAAGAGATAAGTTGTATTCAAGAAGCGTGTAATTTGACAACCCGTTGTCTTGAGGATATAAAAAAAGTAATCCAGGTGGAAGTGGATGAAAAAGAGATTGCCTACAAAATTGAAGCGTGGATTCGAGAGAGAGGGTATGAGCTCGCATTCTCTCCGATTATTGTCGCCGTAGATAAAAATGCCGCTATTCCCCACTATGATACTCGTTTGAGCGACAGGAGAGTGAAACGGGGATCACTCATCTTGATCGATTTTGGTATTAAGTACAAAGGATATGTTTCAGATATTACCCGGGTATTTTTTGCGGGAAAGCCGAATCCGGAAATTGAAGATGCATATAATGTATTATTACACGCGCAGGAAAAAACTATAGAAAAGCTGAATACGGACAAGGATGCAAAATCACTCGATAGCTACTGCCGGAGATTGCTTATTGAAAATAATCAAATAGACTTTTCTCATTCTACTGGTCATGGAGTCGGTCTGGAGATTCATGAATCGCCCCGGCTCTCCAGCCGTTCTCAGGACATATTGGTAGACGGCAATGTTTTTACCGTGGAGCCGGGGATTTATATTGAGGGAAAGTGGGGTATGAGGATAGAGGATACCGTTGTGTTGCAGAACGGAAAAGCAAAGGTTTTGACGAAGTTTACGAAGAAAATAGAGGATTTACTTCTTAAGTAATTAGCAATTGGTGATCAGTAATGAGGAGAGCAATCCAAAACAATTACTAATTTCAAAACTATGGATATTGATATTTCGTTAGAAATTTGAAATATTAAATTCATATGCGAGATTTATCTTCGGTAACTGATAAAGGTGCAAAAATTTTCCTTCTGCAGTATCTCGCGAGTAGAGAAATAAATATTGAGTTCTATAAAAGAGTTCCTCAGGATAAATTGGATTTTAGAATCGTTGATAATCCTGAGAGGAAGTCTGATTCTATTCGAGAAAGCCTGGAACATCAGATGAGAGTACAAATGGACTATCAAACGGCGCTTGATACCGGAAAACTCGAATTCAATGCTCGGGACAACAGGGAAGTCAGATCATTAAACAAAGAAGGACTGTTGGGAAAATTGGCAAAGTTAGATGAAGAGCTCTTAAATAAGCTTTCTGATCCAAAGGTGGTTGGCAAAATGGTTTCTGTTCCCTGGAGTAAAGAGCCCATACCAGCTATTGCTATGCTTTATGGAATGAATTCTCATGAGATACTCCATACCGGTTGGAATCTGGCTCTTATGGACTTATTGGATATCGAAAGATTTCCCGCGTTAAAACAAATGTGGGGATAAATCAGCGGCGAAATCTTTAAGGTTATTTTTCTTCCGGTTTTTCAGTTGGAGGAGCGGAAGATGGTTCTTCGGTTGGTAGGGTAAGCTCTTCCGCCATCGTCATCGTTTTTGACGCTTCTTCTTTTTTGGCTACGGGAACATCAATGAGTACCTCGTCAGCTTTTGCCTTCAGTTTTTCGGTGATTTCCTTTTCCCGCTCGGTCATCATCTGGACAAATTTTGCCGCTTCGAGTTTGGCTTTCAAGTATACGATGAGTTCATCGCCTTTCAAATTGTTGATCATAAATATTGGTAGGATAAACCCGACTTCATCGAGTCCCTGCTGCCGCAAGGTCTGATCGGTTGAAAGGAGTTTATTGAGGGTATTGGTGATAAAGACAATATCCTGATCAATCCATTGAGCACGGGTTGAAACATTTTCGGTGACGGGCACCTCTCCTTTTTCGTACTGCTGGATCCACATCTTCTTTACTTCTTCATAGTCTTCGATTGCGACTGTGGGCGGAATTGCAATAGATTGCTCAATATGCGCTTCAGCTTCCGCGACCATTGGCAGCTGCGTTTGGATGACCTGTTGCACTTCTTCCTGTTTGACCTGCTCTTTCTGGGCAATGTCTTTTGCGATCTCAGTATTTGTTTGTACTGTTGACGCAACTTGTTTGATGACTTTGACAACTGTTTCTTTCTGGATGTTGTTCTCTTTAGCGATTGCCGGAACAATATGGAATGGTGGCTGATTGGCATTCTTCTGGTAGCTGGTGAGAATAGTTTGTACCTGACTATTTGTTACCTGTGTTTTTTGCGCGATAGTATTCACCAGGTTAGTATTTGTGGCAATTGACGCGGTAAGAGATGAGGTAATTGAGGAAACTTTTTCTGCCGGCAGTTTGACTTTGTACGATACAACCTGGGTAACAGGGGTAAGGATGGGAGTTTCCTGCAGCATTTTTTGTTTATTCTGAATGCGGTCGATGCCGGTTGCTGTTGCGGAGAGAAGTTGCTTTGCAATAGTGTCTTCCTTGATTGCGCGGTTAAAGAGTTCACTCCGGATGTTCATATATTTCTGACGTTCAGTAGGGGTATCGGCTTTCGTGGGATTGGAGAGGTACTCAATATTTTTCCGGACTGTTTCCCGGACTTCTTTATTCGTTTCCAGCCGCGCGATATCGGTAAGCTTGGTTGCCGAGAGACTGAGTGTCTTTGAAATTTCTTCAGTTTTGGTACGCTTAATCTCTTCAACGGTTTCAAGCCGTGTTTTTATCGATATCGGTACTGCTTGATCGACTTTAATCGTCGTTCCGGTTTTTACCGGTACCGGAGAGGGGCCGGGGGGGGTCGGGGAAGGACCGCCGCGCATCTGGTCATACATCGAGAGCAGGATGTTTTTCATAGCATAAATTCCGTCGCAGCAGTAGTCTCTAAAAATGCGAAGGAGCCACCAGGGGAGTATGATCACCGCCCAGAGCATGATGAGGGTAATGACATACTCAACAAAGGTATCAATGTAGTTACCGTTGTTCATGACGCTTAGTTGTTGTGCCGGCCCGCCATAGAGGATGCTGGTTGCTGTCGGATACACATATCCCTCCGGCGTATTCGCGCGCTGAAAATCGAAGATAAAGGGAATACCGTCCTTCCAGAGTTTTGCCATACCGCCCAAAAATAGAGCAAGGAGCGGCCCATAGAAAAGCCACTGGAAGAAAACACCAACCCAGATCCAGCCGATGTTACGGATGAACACGAAAGGAAAAAGAAGCGCTAAAAATGGTGATACAAATAGCAAAAACCATAAAATTATTTTCCTCAGAAGAAGCATAATTCCTAACGCATAATAGGTAATGTTGGTGAGCTTCAGCATGAAAAGTTGCGTGTCGGCAGCCTCTTGAACCCGAATATTCAAATCACGACAGCCCACCCACTCAAGATAGTTTTTCTCAACACTTTTGGTATCGGCAAAGTAAATATTGAACAGTTTATCTGCTCCAAGGTTTTCAATAAAAAACTTCATGAAGACTTCGGAGAGTTGTACAAGAAGTAATACGATTGTTGCTGAAAACGTGATGTACAGGAGTGCTGAGGCAATTTTTATGATCGATGGCCAGACCTTAATCTTAAGAGTAAAGTTGGCCCGTTGTCCGATAATAAACCCGACACCGAGAATCGCGGCAAGCAGTACGACAAAAAAGTAAGAGATATTCCGCGATACGCTCCAAATAGAAGTAATGGTGGGATGGTTATCGATAGCATTCTTTCCCAATACCCACGCGATAAACTGGCGCGCTCGCTCATCGGCTTTTCCCTGAGTAGTGACTTCCGGATCTTCTGCCCAGAAATGGGAAGCTGAAGGGTCTTGTTTAAAGTCCTCATAGGTGCCAACGCATGACTCGCCGCGAGAAGTATAGAGCTGCTCTAATCCAGTTGGACAGCTGCCGCGCGGGCACGCAACCGGATCAAGCTGAACTTTTACCGGTTCTGTCCCAAAGGAAGGCGAAGCAAAGCCAAAGATAAAGATAGCCAGTATGATACCTGTCATGGAAAGAAATCCTGGTAGTATCTTCTGGCAGCTCATACGGTTTAAGTGGTTTTTTTTGAATTCTTTTTAAAGCTCAATTTACTGAAAGAGTTGGATGCGAAAAATGATGTTGTAGAAATAACCAAAAAGAATGCGCCTATGATACCAATAATCTGGGTAAAGGTGGCAGATCCGCTTCGGGGAAGGCGGGTTGGCAGCGGCGTAGGTTCTCCAGCGCCTGGCGGAACCGGTGTATTGGTTGCGCCGGGGGGAGGAATCGGGGTGGGGGTGGAGTTCGGATTCCAGAAAGAACAGAGCGTTGTGTCTCCCGGAGCATCGGCGATAATTTTAAAATTAACATAGGCAAAAACACCCGAGCTACTGAATCCTGAAGGATTTGTACCAGACAGAAGTATCCGTCCGTCTGAGAATGTTTGCACCTCCACGGTACTCATCGCTTCTCCCGGTGAAGCGCTTAAGTATTGAATATAGCGGATATCAGGAGTAAGTCCGATTTGTTGTGCTTTGATGGTATTCCCTTTTGTATCAAGCTGTACGGCAAACTGTATATCTTGTCCACGTGAAAGAGCGCCCGTAGTAGTAAGCACAAGTTTAAACTCAGGATTTGCTGCATGAACCGGTTGAGATAACAGAAATACTCCGGTGAGAACAATCGTTATTATAATGTGAATTACTCTATACATAGTATTCATGGTAATGGATATTTGTATTGTTGACAAGGGTTACGAATATTTGATACAGTGAAATCATCTCTATGAGAAATGATATTGTATTGATTGTATTTTTAGGATCACTCCTTATCGCTCCGGTAAGTGTTTCCGCTCAAGAAAAATCACAGAGGTGGGTATGTTTGGAACGGAAGTTATGCTCAGATTCGGGAAGCCAATGTTCCGGACAAGGTATCAGTGGTCATCGGGTCAAACTCAGTGTAAAACCTGATGTGAAACTTCTTCCAAATACTGAAACATATGTTGTCGAGTGTCTGGAAACAAAACAGGGTCAGGTTTGTACCACCGGCAATAGCACGCTGGATAACGAACTTTACCGTCGGGATAATTTCACCCGTTTAAAAAACGATAGGGAAGTGCGCTACGATTTCAAGGGATTCTTTAATAAAGATGGTACGACAAGAGTGGCTTATCCACCTCCCCTTCGCAGCAACAATGCCGGCATAATCGGACCGTATGAATGGGAAAGCTTTACACCAAGCGGAATACGAAGAAAATTCCTGGCTTTAAATTTTTTTGAGCCACCGCCACCCGCTCCTACCGGAGCAGCTCCTGGACAAAAACAGGGAACATTTGATTTTGAGATCGTCAATAAGGACTGTGTCTCGATCGCGTGGGATCCCTATGGCCGGGTGTTTGACAGTCAGAGCTTAGAGCCAATTCCCGCGGCAGAAGTTACATTACAACATCGGGTGGGAGAAACTTTTGTAAAAGTTGAAGAGGTGGTAGGGGGTATTTTTACTAATCCCCAGACGACCCTTGAAGATGGTGGTTTCAGCTTTGTTGTTCCGGATAATCTTTATAAACTGGTTGTTTCTCACACAGGGTATCGCTTTCCGGCAACACAGGCTGCGCGTATCAATCCGGGCTATGTACGGATGTACTCTGATGTTTATCCCGCGTTAACCGGCGAAGTCATTACCCAGCGCGGGAATATTGAACATAGAGATATACCTCTGGAACCGCTCGATGGGAGGGGTAAAAGTTATCCTCTTACCGTCAAATTCTTTTACGAAATCACAAAAAATGGAAAAGGTATAGTGGATGGTCGCGCGTCACATCCATTCGCAACGATGAACGCGTATAGTGTAAAATTGACGCCGTCAGCAACTGGTGGAGAACCTACCCGTACCCGCTACAAACTTCTGAAAACGGTTCAGGCGGATCGGCTTGGTCAGTTTAAAATTCAGATTGATCAGGTTGTATTTGAACCGGATGAAGTGTTTGGAGAGATTGAGGGACAAAAGACTCATCTTACGAGTGTTCCGCTGTCAAAAGGGAGTTTATTTGAGAAGATTGTCTCAAAAATAGTTTCAAGCGTTTTTGCTCAAGAATCAGTGATCATAAAGTTAGATCCTATACCAAACTATCTTGAGGGATATGCTTATGATGCGGGTGGAGGTGTCATGCCGAATGCTTCCGTTGGTGTTTATCTTTCTTTTTCCAATGTTCCTTACACTGAAGTAAGGGCTGATAGTACCGGTTACTATAAAATCTCTTCAGAATACTTACCCACTATGCCCTATTCTGTACGGTATACATCCACAGCCGGCGCAAGAAGTGATGTTAGTACCGCAAAATACCTCGCCCAAAATAATAAAACTTTAGAGTCAAATAAAACAAATCCATATATATATAAAGATAGTGAAGGACAAACACCACCAGAAGCAAAGCCGGCCATTAATTCCAGACCATCGCAAACAGGATCTTCGTCCAGTCCTCCCGCGGATCAAAGGGTAAGCCGTGGTTCTAACGGATTGCCACAAACTATTCCGAGTACTGTCAATGCCAATCAGTCAGGCATACTCTTATTGCTGACTATTTTTCTTGTCTTTATAGGAGTTGTCGGGCTGATACTGGGGGTATACCTTTTCAACAAAAACCGGACATCTCCTCCGCAAATGTAGATACCCTCCTTCGTAACTAAAGAGATTATGTTATGCGTCATTCTGGTAAGTCCCGACGGAGTCGAGGACGCATCCAGTCCGCAAGTTGGCCGACTGGAAAAGCCAGAATGACGATCAGGAAAGTAATCACGATAATAAATTTACCACACAATTGTTGCATATAGTCTATCGTCTACAAAAATTCTGAGCTTTACGCTGTTATACATGCTGGCAAAAGTATATTCAGGGACAACCGTGGGGCTTGATGGGGTGCTCATTGATGTTGAGGTGGATGTAGCGAATAAAGGATTTCCAACGTTTACAATAGTGGGGCTTCCCAATAAGGCGATTGATGAGGCAAAAGATCGGGTTCGGACCGCGATAGTGAATGCATCGTTTGAGATGCCTGACTCGAGACTGACGGTAAATCTGGCTCCCGCTGATTTGCCAAAAGTCGGGTCAAGTTTTGATCTGCCGATTGCGGTCGGGATTCTGGTTGCGTCAGGAGTCATTGGCGCTGAACTTCCGAAGAAAAGTATATTCGTAGGTGAACTTTCTCTGGAGGGGAAACTCCGGCGGATTCCTGGAGTTATATCGGTTGCGGCAATGGCGGGGGAAAAACAGTTCGATTCAATATTTGTTCCGGTCGAGAACGCGCCAGAGGCAGCGCTCGTTGATGATATTACCGTTTTCCCGGTGTTTAACCTGCTCGATCTTATTCTCCACATGAATGGCGAGAAACTCATTGCTCCCTATTACTCAGATGGTCTACTTTCGCAAGATGCTCATTTTGAAGTAGATTTTGGAGATGTGAAAGGGCAAGAGCAGGCCAAACGTGCTTTAGAGATTGCCGCTGCCGGATTTCACAATGTCCACTTAAAAGGACCGCCCGGCACCGGAAAAACCTTGATATCACGTGCACTTCCCTCGATTTTGCCAGAAATGGAAAAAGAAGAGGTGATCGAGACTTCGAAAATTTACTCAATCGCAGGATTATTGAATCCGCATAAGTTTATTATGACCCGTCCTTTTCGCTCTCCACACCATACGACTTCTCGTATCGGTCTGATTGGAGGAGGGAGTAATCCATCACCGGGTGAGATTTCTTTAGCTCATCGAGGAGTATTGTTTCTTGATGAATTTCCCGAGTTCCCCCGCTCAGTACTGGAATCACTCCGGCAACCGCTTGAAGATGGGGTTATCACGGTATCACGGGCATCAGGAAGCTTGACATTTCCTTCGCGGTTTCTCCTCCTTGCCGCATCCAACCCGTGTCCCTGCGGATATTTGGGTCATCCGACAAAGCACTGCAAATGTCTTCCCGGAACTATTTTAAAATACCAGAAGCGTATTTCAGGGCCGCTTCTTGACCGGATCGACCTGCACGTCGATGTACCGGTGATAGAACAGGAAAAATTACTCGGGACAGAACAGGGAGAGGTAAGTAGCGCTATACGTGAGAGGGTTGCGGAAGCGCGCGTCCGTCAGAAAAAACGATCGACTTCATTAAAAACGAAAACAAATGGAGAAATGTCGCCGCAGGATATAAAAAAGTTCTGCATGATGAACAATGAAACAAAAGCATTTTTACGACAGGCAATCAGCCGCCGCTCCCTTTCAGCACGATCATATTTTAAAGTCATTAAAGTGAGTCAAACGATTGCAGATCTGGAGGGAAGTGAGACAATTCAAGTTTCTCATATAGCAGAAGCCCTCCAATTCCGGCGGAAGGAAGAGTGATAGAGATGTCAGATCGCAGATGACAGAAATTGATTGAAATATGATAAAAACAAACTTTGTAAAATTAACAGTATGGAATAAATCGCATAGATTTGTATTATCGATCTATTCGTTAACTACGCAATTTCCGCAACATGAAATCTATGGTTTGATAAGTCAAATAAGAAGATCTGCAAGCTCTGTGGCAATGAATATTGTTGAAGGTGATGAAAGGAGAACAGCGCGAGAGTATGGGCAGTTCTTATATGTTGCAAAAGTTCATTAGCAGAGACACAATATCAATTATTACTTGCCCGGGACTTAAAGTATATAAGTGAACTTCAATTCAATAACCTGAATCTACAGGCCTCAGATATTGGAAAAATGATTAATGGTTTAATCAAATATTTACAAGGTAGACACGAGTAAAATCGATCGTAGATATCTGACATCAGTCATCTGTGATCTAATCGGCGCTTTGCCCTTGACAAGCGTAGTTTGATACGGTAATCTGTAAATTGTTATGAAACTCAACAAAATTGTTTCCCCCGTAGTAACTCTTTTTGCTTTTTTATTTCTTTTTAGTGTTTCTGTTTCCGCGCAGAATGTATCGGCAAACTTACCTTTTACGCTTCCGAGTCTGCCCTATGTTATCGGTTTTGTTATAAGACTTTTTTTTATAATAGCCGGTGTTATTGCGCTCGTTTATCTTCTTCTGGGAGCATTCGCGTGGGTTACCTCCGGAGGGAATAAGGAAAATGTTGAAAAAGCACGAGAAAAAATACAGGCTGCAATCATTGGTCTCATCCTGATTGTTATTGTCATTGTTGTTTTGGCTGCCATTGAACGATTTGTTTTTAATCAAAAAGTCTGTTTCGGACTTACCTGTGATTTGACTCTGCCTGCCCTCTTAAATCCTGAGATAACGCCAGTGCCACCGAGATAACAGTACATATAAAATATGCAAGAATGGGGAGATTGTGTTGTCGATGAAATCCCAACACTCAAATGCCTTGAGGTTGTTTTCAATAATCTCATTTTTCTCTCCTCTGCAATTGCTGTTTTGGCGCTCTTCGTCATGTTTCTCTTTGCCGGGTTTACCTACCTTACTTCATTCGGGAATCCGGAGAAAGTAAAAAAAGCGCAGGCAACCTTTCGCTACGCGATTATCGGCCTTATTATTTTTGTAAGCTCTTATCTTATCTTAAAAATTATTGATGTCCTCTTTTTGGGAGGTCAGGGACTCATCTTCCAGTTCCGGCTTCCCGGTCCGGATGGACTCTGAGGTATTAGATGCCTGATCACAAATCACTGATTCCAGAGATCAGTCATCAGAAATCTGCCATCTGTAATCTGACATCTATCATCTATTTTGTTCCGGGGTTACATAAATCACTTTCACTCCTTTGCTATCAGGAAGCGGAGAAATGAGGATATCTGAGTCTCTCAGAAAAAGAATACTTATATAAATAAGAAGTGTTATCCCGAGGACAATAAACACGTAACCGAAAAATTTCATATATTCACCGATTCCTTTATGAGATACTGTGGTCTTCGCTGCATTTCTCTGTATATCTTGCTGATGTACTCGCCAATAATGCCAATCGTGATAAGTTGAACACCCCCCAAAAAAACAATAGAAAAAAAGAGGGATGCCCAACCGGGAAGCCACTCTACATCAGGAAAAAGAGCGTGTTCAATGACCTTATATACTACGACAACGATACTAAATAGTGAAGTAAGAAATCCCAAATATGTAGCCATACGGAGTGGCTTTGTGGAAAAAGAGGTAATACCATCAAGGGCTAAATTAACCATTTTGGAAAGCGGATAGTGCGTTTCCCCTGCATGTCGTTTTTCCCGTTCAAATCGCACATACTCCACCGGATATCCTCCCCAGGCGACAAGCCCTCGTAAAAAACGGGACTGTTCAGGAAGGTTGTTCAGAAATTCTACTACCTGTCGGTCAAGTAGTCGAAAGTCACCAATATCCTGAGGAATTGGTGTGTCTGAGAAAAAGTTTATAAACCGATAGAATAATTTCGCTGTTAGTTGTTTAAATAAATCATCGCCATGCCGTTTGATCCGCTGCGCGTAGATAATTTTTGTTCCCTGTTGCCACTTTCCAATCATCTCAGGGATAATCTCCGGAGGATCCTGAAGGTCTGCGTCTAAACTTACAACGCAATCTCCTTTTGCCAGTGTGTACCCGCACGTTAAAGCCATCTGGTGTCCAAAATTCCGGTTAAAAGACACGAGTTTTATATGCTTATTTTCTTTTGTATGATGCTTGATATGTTCTTCTGTCTGGTCTTTTGAGCCATCATTGATAAAGATAATTTCAAAACGGTATTTATCAACAATTGGGAGGAGGCGGTTGAGGAGAGGATCAATATTACTTGCTTCGTTATAAACGGGGATGATAATAGAGAGAAGAAAGTCTTTCATGACTGTTATTCAGTATACCACCTCTTTTTTTGTTACGGGGCCAGGAGTTGAACCTGGTCTAAAAGATTATGAGCCTTTTGTGCAACCGTACACTACCCCGTAATATAGTTGAAATTAGTTAAAAATAGCTCATTCCAACGAACTTTACGACTAATTCTAACT
>CAZHGF010000003.1:0-6530 GCA_964531945.1 uncultured Gammaproteobacteria bacterium
ACAGTTTTTGCCGATTCCAAGGCATCATTGATATCTTGCTTTTTCAGTTGCGAGGTATCAACTTCAAATATTACATGACTTCCTCCTTGGAGATCCAATCCCAGATGTGTTCGGATATCTTTTTTATACCCTAGCAGTTTAATCGAGGGAGGATTCAATGTAGTGGTTATTTTTTTACCCAAAAGATTGAAAGAAATCCTGAGATTTTCTGGTAAATCAATCCAAACGAGAAGTATAACAAGAAGCAGAATTACTACAATTTTAATAAATTTCATTTCAGCAGTTCTTCTTCATTACCAACGAGCATAATTTTTGGATATTTTAAGAATCTCCAAACAAAAGGATCATTATTTTTTTTTCTGTAGCTAAATTCTTCTTCATTCATGACGGTATAATTAATTTCCCGGCCAAACTCCTGTTCGGCAGATCCTATTATACCCGCGACCTCTGGAACGACAACAACTCCTACAAATAACAAGTATATCTCGTCTTCTTTAATTGCCATTTTTTTTGCAAACTTGGATGATAACGCAACAAATTTAATTTTTCCTATCTTTGACATGTTTTTATAGAGTGTCGAGGACAAAAGATTAGTTTTGACAAATATCCTTAAAAACTCGTCGTAAAAGACAAAATTTTTATTCAGTGTGTAGAATACTTTGTTCAAGCGCTTTTCTTTTTGGAGAACCTTTTCTTCAGTAAGAATATCGAGTTCCCTCTTAACCGCATTTACTTCTTCAATGACATCACGAACTATTTTACGCAGATAAAAACTGTCATGAGGATGATGGAAGAATAATTCCAAAATCTTTCTCCTCGTTTTAGAAGGAATTATGTGCTCCAGCATATCAGTAGTTCATACCAAAATCGAGACAGCGCCAAACAAACTATACATCTTCTTAATAGGTTACTTTATTCCCGGTAGGTAAGATTTCTATAAATATTTGACCTCGAACGAATGGCATCTCATTACCATTTTCGTCAGTGAAAGTCATTCTTGTTGTAAAATCTTTTTTGTTCCATGTAGCTTCAGTCGCTTGACCGTTTTGAAAAATAATCGCATCCCCGCTTCCGGTAAGGTCATAAAGAATATGACCCCCAGGGTATCCATCATTGGCCGGTGATTCTTCCGCAAATACTACCGCTATATTTTTTGCTTCGAGAGACTTATTCGTGTTTTTATCAATGTGAGGAGATCCACCATTTTCCCTCACATAGCTATTCGAAGTCTTATTATAAGTCCAGGTCACCGCATAGTCTGCAGCGAATGATCTCCAGAATCCGAAACTTATTTTTGTCCCTTCAGTACCTCGTGCATCTACCGCAGCGTCATCTACAAACTTCCATTTTTTAAACCCGGTATTCCACTTTACCCCTTTTTTATCAGCGTTACTCAAATTCCGTTTCTCTTCAGCATAGTCCCATAACTTTGAGGATGATGTATAGACGGTGTGTTCAGTCGCTCTATCAGGCAACCTGTCATAATCCCGCCAGAAATTAGGGAAGGGGACCGAAAACTGGTTTAAATCATTATATCCAGCCCACTTCAGCTTCTCAATGATACCAAGCGCATCTGCAGGACCATCGGTGTTAGCCCCTCCCACATGAACATAGAGCGGATAATCTCCGTACTCCTGAAGTAAGCGAACGAAATAAATTCTTGCGGAGCGAACAGGGCCAATATATTTAGCGTCTTGGCAGTAAAAAATAGTCAAGAATCGTGTAATGCCGCCTTCTGCAACTGCCTCATAAATAATATCTGCAGATGAGAGACCCGACTGTGGTCTTGCGGGCACTGAGTTTTCAACCATTATTCCCAGGGGTCTCCGTTTTTCCCAGAGAGCTTTTTGGGATTTTGAATAGAGCCGACCATTCATGGGACATTCCTCAGTCTTTGGCTCATTTTGAACACCGGTCGCGCCCTCACCATTACGATCAATAGGTGACTTATATTTTGTTAAAGGCAGAGGAAGACCTCCATTCTTACCAGCAAAGTAAGAATAAGAACTATAGAGAGAAATAACAAAAGCAAGAAGTGTCAGAGAGTAAAGCACCTTTTTATTGAACATAATGAGAAATTGAATTACTAATTACTAACTATCAGGCATTACTTCTAATAATACTTGATGTTTACAAAATGGAATATCCTTGTGTACTGCTATTATCTTTATATCAAATATCCTGAAGATATCAATATACTACAAAGTAATCATTATGTTAACACAAAATATTTCTCTATACTAGTTTGAGTCCTTAAATTTTCGCGTGAAAAAAAATACTACTGTACTACTCCAGCAGTATGGAATCCATTTTACCCTCTTTACAAACCGCTGTCAATAAGTTTACAATAAAAGCGCTCTATGCCGAAAAAAACGAGAAAGGATAAGATTGCGTCACTCTTGCGGAAAAAGAGTTCGTTACTGAAAAACCTAAACACTTCCTCCAATAATTTATTTCCTCTGAAAAAGGAATTACAGCCTCATACTGAGCTTATTAGTAATGAGTCTAATCAAGAAATAAGCACACGGAGAAATTTCATACAAGACTTAAGGAAAAGTCTTCTGATAAGCGGTATCATTTTTACGCTTGAAATTATTCTTTATTTTGTTAGTATGAGTAATTACACTTCAAAAATTGGGTTCTTTAGATAATAGGAAGGGAGGTGAAACTATATGGTTACAATGTATTGTGTTAAATGTAGAGCAAAAAGAGAAGTCAATGAATCAGACACAACAAAAGAAACAGCAAAAAATGGAAAGCCGATGTTAAAGTCGAAATGCCCAGTCTGCGGAACAGGTATGACAAAATTTGTCGCAGCATAACATTCCTCACGCAAAATCAATTCTCAATAAATAATCTCTCTTTTTAGAGGGATTATTTATATGAACGGCACATCAAATTGCTTTATGGTTAATGGTTAGAATGGTTATGAAACCATTAATTTAGGAAAATTCCTAATCGAGTTTGAATTCGTGCAGGGGTTTATAGATAGGATTTTTTCCACCTGATACACTTTCAAAAAGCGTAATCTTCTCAACTTTAAACTCTGATTCAATGGGAACTTGAGACAATTTTTTCTGAAGAAGTAGATACTGTTGTTTCGAGGGTATCTTATAACGTCCCACTGTCAAATGAGGGAGATACTTTAATCTATTTCCATAATCAAACTCATTTTTTATTCTTGTTACCAACGAATCCAGCTTCTTTTCCTTATGAAAATTAATATAGAGAGCAATCCGATTATGCATAAACATATCCACCTCATACGCATACAAGTAAAATTGAGGACAATCAAATATGGCTTTCTCAATTCGGTGTACCAGTGACTTTTGATCTGTTACCTCTCCGAAAAAGTGTAACGTTATATGGTAATTCTTATGCGGAATCCATGCAAATTGCGGATAGTGCTTCTTAAGCGTTTCTAACTGTGAACTTATGCTCGATTGTACTTTTGAAGGAAGATCAATTGCTAAAAATAGTCGCATATTCAATGATATTGGTAGTTGAAGTGAGCGTAGACAGCGGACATACAATTTTTAATTGTGCTCCGATTGCTTGCGCCTGATGCTGCTTTTCATAAAGTCTCGTGTCACCTTCTGTGATAGCAATGACTGAAGGCGAAAGAGATTTTACCAGACTAAAGTATTCATCATACCCTTTTAACAAAGGTAGTTTAATAACTATATCAACAACCCCTATATGGGAGAGTATTGCTGCCCGTTGATCTTGGGTATGCACTGGTTCTCTTTTTTTGTTTTCTCTTATAAACTCATCTGATTCGAGAGCGACAACCAATAAATCACCTGCTTTTTTCGCGGATGTCAGATAGATCAGGTGGCCGTAGTGGAATATATCAAAGCAACCTCCTGCAAGAGTTATTTTTTTCCCTTTCGCGCTTTTTGGTACGGAATGAATATCTTTATACTCAGTTACCTTCATTTGAAAAGAATGAGTTTTTTTAGCCATGGAATAATTATACAATATATATCGACCTTGACCTATGAAATATCACGTAGAGCTTGAACATAATAAAAACCAGATATTAATTGTAGATAAAGCAGCGGGTACGTTCACCCATGCGCTTCTGGAAGAGCTCAAAAAATATGATAACCAGGTATATTTAAGCCCCTACCTCAGTGGTAATCTTGAAAAATTTACTGTGCTATTTATTTTTAATCATGAGAGTTACTTAGAGAAACTTCTTACCGCTGTTGATAAAAAAGTTATTTTTGTTTGCACCAAGGCTAAAACGAAAGCTATTGTTCAGTCAGAGATAATTGCAAAGCTGGGTATTAAGCATATGAAAGTTATATATGTTGATAAGACTACGGTTACTCCTGAAGATCTTGAAAAAATACTTTGGTTTTCATTTTCTGACAGTCCAGAGTTATTTCTCTCCATTTATTCTGCTTCCAACAATACGACATCAAAAACTGAGTTACATGTTCCTCACACTTCAAATCAATTTTGGCATGTACCCATCGGACCGAAAAAAATAGGTTTATTACTTCTTCTTTTTGTGTTGTGCTACCATATGTTCTTTCTTCCACCCTTACTCTTCTCGGTATATTTTAATTTCAAAGCAATAGAAAGCATCAAAAATCAACGCCCTGCTACCGCCCTACACTTTACTGATCTTGCAACACGGATGCATGCCCTCAGCACTTTATTCTATACCTACTCACGCCCAACATTTCTGATTCTTGGAATAGTGATACACCCAGATAACGTGCTGCAAATGAATGAAAAAACAACAAATGTAATAAGGCATACCACCTATATATATGAAAAAGGGAAGAAGTTTATCCCGCTTTTCATTGAAAAAGAAAAAAATGAACAACAAGACCGTACGGCAAAAGAATCTTTAAATCAAATACAAAAAGATATATCAGTGATAGAAGATAATCTTATTATTATTCATCAAAAAATCCCTGAATTGAGTTGGGCGCCTTCAATCCGGAAGAAGAAGGAGGAGTTAAAAGAAATTATCAACCTCTTATCTACTGTTCAAAAGGTAACTCCCTATTTTGATACGCTTTTTGGACAAGACGAAGAAAAAAAATACCTTCTCCTTTTTGCCAATAATATGGAACTGAGACCAGGAGGTGGATTTATTGGATCATTTGGTATTCTAAAGGTTAAAAATTACTCAATAGCAGAACTCGCGGTCTACGATGTATATGACGCAGACGGACAACTGGTTGGCCATATTGATCCTCCGAAACCAATCGAACGCTACTTACAACAACCACACTGGTTTTTAAGAGATTCAGCCTTTTCACCCGATTTTCCACAGAATTATCAGCAGGCCAAGTTATTTTTAGACAAAGAAATGAAAATTGACGATTTTGACGGGGGAGTAATTCTTACCACTACCGCAGTACAAAACATTCTTACAGCTGTTGGTGATCTCTATATCTCTGATTTTAAGGAAACCGTCAATAAAGATAATTTTTATATCAAAGCTCAACTATATGCTGAAAAGGATTTTTTTCCCGGATCTCTCCAAAAAAAGCGTTTTCTTTCCTCTGTTTTAAGCCAACTTCTGATCAGGCTTGAAAACAGTTCAGTTTCTCAGATAACGAAAGCGGTAAAGAAATCACTTGATGAAAAGCAAATTGCGGTTTATTTTGAAGACCAATCGTTACAACGGGTTGTTGATTCGCTCTACTGGTCAGGTCATATGATTGAACCACGGTGTGCTGCCTATTCTGACAACTGTGTCATAGACTATTTATTCCCTGTTGACGCCAACTTGGGAGTAAATAAAGCAAATTTCTTTATTAATCGAACAATCTCACTTGATATTAGAATTGAGTCTGATGGTCAGATTAATAATACTCTTATCCTATCCTATAAAAATAACTCACCAAATGAAGTATTTCCCGGCGGTACCTATAAAAACTACCTGCAGGTTATCATACCCGCAGGGTCTGTAATTCGAGAAATTACCCGTAATGACACGCTTGTCGAGGAGCTTAAGCCGGGCTCGAGTTCTCAAATAAAAATCAGGTACCAGCTGAGCCAGAAGATCGAGAAATCACAAGGAGTATATCAGCTGATCATGCAGAAACAATTAGGATCCCCAAACTCCGACTTGACCGTATCGATTTCTTTCCCCAAAAACATCTCTGTTGTAAACCATAACTTTTCTGGACTTGTGAAAAACAACAGTATCAATTATAATACTACTCTGACAGCGGATAAGATATTTTTTTTAGATATTATTAAGGAATAACGTATGAGCGCAATAACGAAATCAGAGAATAAGACGGTACTCGTAGTACAGAAACGAGAGATCCTCGGAAAAAAAGTAAATAAATTGCGAAAGAACGGACTTATCCCCGCAAACGTATTTGGACCTGATTTTACCTCAGTCTCAATAGAGTTCCCTTTGAAAGAATTTATTCTTGCTTATAAGATTGCCCGCGAAACAGGTATTGTCTACTTACAATTAGATAAACAAACCGTTCCTACTCTGATTAAGAAAGTACAACACCACCCTATTGATCACTCTGTTCTTCATGTTG
>CAZHGF010000003.1:6540-9020 GCA_964531945.1 uncultured Gammaproteobacteria bacterium
AAAGATTGATCTGAAACAGAAAATTGAAACAGCAGTTCCCGTTGAAGTGGTTGGAGAATCAATCGCTGTCACACAACATGGCGGAGTACTCCTGAAACAACATGATCATCTGTTGGTAGAAGCATTACCACAAGACATTCCGCAAAATATACCCGTTGATATAAGCGTGCTCAAAGAACTTGGCCAGGAGATCAAAGTCAGTGACTTACCGAAATCCGGTGCATATGAAATAAAAGATGACCTGAGTGTGCTGATAGTTTCTGTTATTGCCCACAAAGAAGAAAGCGTCACTCCTGAGACTACCACTGTTGAGCCTGAAGTCATCACTGAAACCGAAAAAGCTGAAGAAGGTGAAGGCGCAGAGGCTGCGACTCCTACTCCAGAAACTCCCTCAAAAGAAACCCCTCCTAAAGAAGAAAAGTGATCAGTTTATCGAGCATGAATGGTTCAATTACTTAACCCGCCTTCGCGAAATTCTTCCGTGGCGTAAGCCTGGAGATGAAGTAGCGGGTCGTCGAAGCGGGCCGGCGAGGTTTCAATTCCCGGACGAAGCGTTCATTTAAGATTCCCCTAAGCGTAAGCTCGTGGGAGTTTCAATTGTTATATGGCTCTATTGTTCAATGGTTATCATGGTTTTAACAGCCATGGAGCCATTCAACCATATAACCATTGAGCCATTGAGCATATTTAACCATATTATTTACAATGAACGGTGAACAATAAACGCGTAACGCTTAAGCGCTTCTCGCTTCACGCTTTTTGCTGTCAGCTACATTGCTTTTCAGCGCTTTTGTGATAGAATTAATGCATGAGTATCATTAAAAGTGAGTTTGCTCTTGCTTTAAACCAGGTAGCCACAGAACGTGGAATTTCTGCTGACGATGTTATTGCGTCTATTGAAGCTGCTGTTCTTGCTGCTTTTAAAAAAGAATACCCTGATATGGTTCAGGAAGATATTTCCGTAAAAATCAATAGAGAAACAGGTGAAACAAAAATTCTCCAAAACGGCAAGGATATTACTCCACCAGGATTTGGAAGAATCGCAGCGCAAACGGCCCGACAAGTTATCTTGCAGAAAATTCGCGAGGCAGAAAAAAAAACGGTCATTGCTCATTATAAATCTCAAGTCGGCTCACTCATAAGAGGGAGAGTCATCCGTTATGACGGCTACAACGCATATGTCGATATCGGCAAAACAGAAGCAGTCCTCCCGAAAGAAGAACAAATCAGGAATGAAAAATATACAGTCAATACTTCCCTCATTTTTCTGTTGAAAGAAATTAGCGAAGATAAACATGGATATTCACGAATCATTCTTTCCCGATCAGATTCACAATTGATAGCAGAGCTGTTTAAACGCGAAGTCCCTGAGATTAATAATGGTACCGTTGAAATAAAGGTAATTGCTCGTGAACCGGGAGAACGTGCGAAAATCGCGGTTTTCAGTAGCCAAGGAGGAGTCGACCCCGTAGGTGCGTGTGTGGGTCAAAAAGGAGTACGGGTACAGATGGTTACCGACGAACTTGGCGGCCAGGAAAAAATTGACATTATCCAGTGGAACAGTGATAGCAAAGTATTTATCACGGCAGCTCTTTCGCCAGCAAAGGTGATTGACGTATCAATTGACGATAAGCAAAAGAAAGCAACAGTAACCGTTGATGAATCGCAAGCTCCACTTGCTATCGGGAAAAGTGGTGTGAATGTCAACTTAGCCGGTCGACTTACCCAGTTTGAGATAGATATAAAACAAACTCCATCACCGACTGAACTAAAAAGTGAAGATACCAGCGGAACTGCTCTTCAACCAGAAAGCCAACAATCATAAGAGTAAAGATATTAAGATACGTAAGATATAAAGATATTGAGGTACTATTCCTTATCTAAATATCTTTTTATCTTAATACCTGTTATATCTGAACTATCTTTTTTATGAAACCTCGTTCACCGGTTGTTGCTATCTTAGGACATGTAGATCACGGGAAAACCTCACTTCTCGACTATATACGAAGAAGCCATATTACAAAGAAAGAACATGGAGGTATCACACAAAAAATTGGCGCCTATGAAATTACCCTCCCCATAAAAGGATATACAACGAATAAGATTACGTTTATCGATACTCCCGGACATGAAGCTTTCTCTCTTCTTCGTGCACGGGGTGCAAACGTTGCAGATATCGCGATACTTATCATTGACGCAAAAGACTCAGTGATGCCTCAAACCATTGAGTCTATTTCACACATAAAAACAGCGAAAATCCCGTTTATTGTTGTGCTCAACAAGACAGATCTTCCCGAAGCTAATCCTGATAAAGTAAGAAATGATCTCCTGAAATATGAAGTGATAACTGAAGAAAAAGGAGGAAACATTCCCTGTATAGCTATTTCAGCCAAGACGGGAAAAGGTGTCGATGAACTCTTGGAATCACTCCTCCTTATGGCATCTGAATTAAATCTTCAGTATAGCCCGGATGAACCACC
>CAZHGF010000003.1:9030-10586 GCA_964531945.1 uncultured Gammaproteobacteria bacterium
AAAACTTAAAGATATTATTGAGAGTAAGAAAAATAGGAGAGGAGTAGCGGCTGGCGCTATTATTAAAAGCGGTACGCTAAAAGTCGGTGATACGGTATTTGCCGGTAGCAATAAAACGAAAGTAAGATCACTTATTAACGACCGTGGAGAACAGGTTCAGAAGATTGAGCCCTCTACTCCCTTTGAGATTTTGGGATTTGACGATCTGCCTGAGGTTGGGATGAGCATCTCAACGAGACCAGGTATAGAAAAATCTAATGATCAACCGACTGCATCTCTTAAAAAATTTGACATGCAAGCACTCTTTGAAGAACCAGAGTCTCAAAAAAAACTTACCATTATTTTAAAATGTGACGCGCAAGGTTCACTTGATGCGATTACTACCTCACTTGCTAAAAATCAAAATATTGAGATTATCTTGAGCGCCGTAGGAGATATTAATAAATCTGATGTTTTCCTCGCTAAGACCACAGCAGCTATCATAATTGGTTTTGGGGTACATATCAGTAACGAAGTCAAGGAACTCAGCAAACAGGAGAAAATAGTAATAAAAGCCTATAATATTATTTACGAGCTCCTTGAAGAACTCAGCGAGGTAGCTCATCTTATCCAGGAAAAAGAAATTCAGGAAAAGAGCAAAAAGGGTGAAGCTAAAATACTTGCTACCTTTGTTATTGAAGGAGAAAAAGTATATGGTGTCAAAGTCACAAAAGGGAAAGTAAATTTGGGAGACTCTATAGAGCTTTACCGTGGGTCCAACCTGATCGGCAAATCGCAGGTAATATCCCTCAAGCACCGGGCAAAATCTATTGATGAGGCTAAAAAGGATCAGGAAGCGGGAATTGTCTTGAATCCCCCGCTTGACTTTAAGGTAGGAGATGTGATACAATCTATCTTATAGTAATATGCAACCTTCCACTAATTCCTACGACCAGAATAGTGTCGGCCGTGTAGCTGAAGTTATACAGAAGTCATCCTCTGGCGCGATCATTCTCCCGGCAAACCCTTCACCGGACGCCATTGCATCTGCTACGGCTATTTATCTCGGGCTTACTAAGATGGGAAAAAACATTTCTATTGTTTGTGACGTTGCTCTTAAATCCGATCTCACCGGCGCAGATAAAATACAGTCTCAACTCTCAACAGCCGGAGATAACCTTGTTATTTCATTTCCCTATACTGATGGCGCGATAGACAAAGTAGACTATAACATTCAAGGGGATGTTTTTAATCTTGTTATCACCCCTCGACCAGGCCAACCCAAACTCAACCCTCAGCACGTTAAGTATAACTATAGTGGAGGAACGGTAGACTTTATCGTTACAATAGATGCGCCGAATCTTCATACCCTTGGAAAGATTTATACAGAAAACAAAAACAATTTTCAGGGGAAAAACATTATTAATATCGACCGCCACTTAGTCAATGATTTTTTTGGTACGATCAATATTGTCAATAAAACCGCCTCCTCAACCTCAGAACTTGCATTGCAGTTTTTGCGCGATATTGAGGCTGAGATTGATAGAGACATGGCAACCAACCTCTACACCGGCTTA
>CAZHGF010000003.1:10596-27526 GCA_964531945.1 uncultured Gammaproteobacteria bacterium
AACGAATAACTTTACCTCCTATTCAGTAAACGCGCAAACATTTGAAACTGCAGCTTCACTTTTGAAGATGGGAGCGCTTAAAAAACAGGTTCGAAGACCACAGGGAGTTCAACTTCCCATGAGTACACAACCACAAACTCCTCCTTCATTTCCTGCTCGGAGAATGAACCCGCAAGTACAACAACCATTTTCACCTCGATCCGTACAAACTCAGCAAGCTACTCCAAAACCGGCAGATCCTTTTGACCTGATTGACGATGAGGATCAAGAGGATGATTTCCTTATACCGCAACCAATACCACCTCCCATGCCACGACAGTCTCTCCCTTCACAACCAGCTCCTCTCCCTCAACAATCACAACCAATGAAACAAACTCATACGAACGAACAACAAGACAAACCAATTGACCTTATAGAAACTGAAGCGCATCACCAGGAAGGTAATGAACCTTCAGAAGATTGGTTGAAGCCGAAGATCTTCCGTGGCACCGGCCTTTTATGATATATGCCACTCTGCTTTGATTTTTAGTGGGATATACCCTTTTCATTTTGTGAGCGAACGGGTATACTGATGAGGTGTCAGATTTTTCTTTTGTTGTCATTTCTGCTATCGTTTGCATTACTATCCTCTTTATTGTCCGGCTCTGGCTCAATAAGCTGGAACAAAGAATTTCTCCATCAAATGAACTCATCGAGTGGCTCAAAGATCTGGGAAGTCGGGTTGAGGTCTCAACCCGAGCAGTTGATCTTAAGCTCACCGAGAACATGCAGTTATTTAATAACCGACTTGATAATGCAGCCGTTATAATCGGACAGGTGCAAAAAAGTATCGGAGAATTCTCAGAAATCGGTAGATCAATGCAGGAGCTACAGCAATTTCTCTCCTCTCCGAAGCTGCGCGGAAACATAGGAGAACAAATGCTGAAAGAACTGCTCGCGCAGTATTTTCCGCCCGAAACATATCATCTCCAATACTCATTCACCAATGGTGAGAGAGTCGATGCGATTATTAAAACTTCGCAAGGGATAATACCGATAGACTCTAAGTTTCCCGTTGATAACTTCCGGAAAATGATTGAATCAAACAATACCGAAGAAAAACAGAAGTTTAAAAAAATGTTTGAACAGGATGTCAAAAAACATATTCAGGATATCGCAAAAAAATATATTCTTGTTTCTGAGGGAACGGTTGATTATGCCCTTGTTTACATCCCTTCAGAATCTGTTTACTATGAAATTTTATGCAATCAGGATATTGTTTCATTTGCAGGTACTAAACGGATTCTTCCCGTCTCACCAATCAGCTTTTATGCCTATATGAAAGCGATCCTTATGTCTTTTGAGGGCCAAAGAATACAAACCCAGGCCAAAGAAATATTACAGATTCTTCAGTCGATAAAGAAGGATTATGAAAAGACCGATGAAGCACTCAGCATACTGCAGAAACATATTACCAACACCTATAATCAATCGAATCATGTCTCCAAAGTATTTCTTTCACTGGGACAAAAATTATCTTCTACCCATCTCTTGTCAACAACAAAACAAGAACAGGAAAAGTTGATTGAGTAAGAGGTAAATACCTATCTTCGTTGTATAATAAATACACTGCTTTATAACATTTATGCATATAACGTATAAACGGGAAATAAAAAATCGCGATGTAACTGAAGAAGAAATAGTTCGATTGTTATTGAAAGACCGGAAAATCGAAGATATTGATGCTTTTAAAAAGCCTCTGCTTCCGTTTTGTCTTCACTTGAGCGATTTTGGATACAAAAGAGAACTAAAAAATACTCTGGAGCTTCTTGAGAAGATAAAAAAAGAGAATAGCATGATTGTGGTGTATACCGATTATGACGCTGATGGAATCACGGGAGGCGCGATCTTATGGGAAACACTTTTCTTGCTCGGATTTAATGCCATGCCGTATGTCCCCCACCGTAAAAAAGAAGGATATGGATTTTCCGTGAAAGGAATTGATAATGTTCATAGTACCTATCATCCCGCGTTGATTATCAGCGTTGATCATGGCATAACCGCTCATAAGAAAGTAACTTACGCAAAAAAACTCGGTATACCCATTGTCATTACCGACCATCATTTAAAGCCTGAAAAAATCCCAACCGACGCAGTCGCTATCTTTCATCTTCCGATCCTTTCTGGATCTGGAGTATCCTATTTCTTCGCGAAAGAGGTTTTTGAGCACTTTGTAAAGAAAGAAAAACTAAAAAACGAGAAGACATTAAAATACAATTTTGAAACCGAGTATCTCTCCCTTGCGTCAATCGGTACGATCGCTGACCTTGTACCTTTGGTTGGACCATCACGTAGTATTGTCAAATATGGTCTTGAAGCGTTTCCCCTTTGTAAACGAAAAGGACTCAAGCATATTCTGAAAGAATCAAAAATTGATGGGAAAGTGATTACGCCGTACGAAATAGGCTTCATTATAGCACCACGAATTAACGCGGTTGGAAGACTGGAACATGCCATAGATGCTCTCCGTCTGCTGTGTACGACCAGTGATGAGAAAGCATATCAACTTGCCAGTAGTGTTGGGAAGTTAAATCAGGATCGGCAGGAACTGGTAAAAAAAGCGGTTGAAAGCGCGGTTGCTACCGTTGAGAAGCAAAAGCTCAAAGACACACTCTCAAAACTCATTGTATTAACATCAAGCCAGTGGCATGAAGGCATCATCGGACTTATCGCGTCAAAAATAACAGAAATGTATTATCGCCCGACTATCGTGATGACAGAAGTCGACGGTTTTTTGAAAGGATCTGCTCGGTCAATCCCTTCGTTTCATATAACAAATTTCTTAAGAACCCTCAAAGAGCAACTTATTGATGTCGGCGGCCATGCACAAGCCGCGGGGTTTACGATTGAAAAGATAAAAGTAGACGCGTTTATCAAAAAAGCTCAGCGGGAAGCACAAAAAAGCATCAAAGAAAAAGATCTTGTAAAAAAATTGGAAAGTGATTTTAAGATTCCGTTAGCTCTCATAACGCCGAAACTGGCAAAACTCATCGAAAAACTTTCACCATTTGGTATCGGGAATCCTCAACCAGTTTTTTTCAGTCACGCAATACTTACGAATGCCCGAATTATCGGCAAGAAGAATGATCATTTGAAAATAGAGGTTAAAGATGAAGTTATGAGAAACCCGCTTGAACTCATGGCATTTTCGAAAGCTGAAGATTTTAAAAAGCTTACTCTTAATCAAAACATTGATGTTGTATACCAGATTGAACTGAATCGGTGGAACGGGAATGAAAAACTGCAAGGCAAGCTTCTCTACTGGCAGTGATCTATCGAGAAATCACCTATCGACTATGCGGATAAATACCCTATAATACTCAATCTGATCTGGTATAATATCGACTTGCATGAGTGAGAGTGATCAATATACAAGAAGAGTATTTTTAGCAAAAGTACGGGATAATGCTGCAATAGGGGTTGTTCGTCCTAGATCACCTAGATTACTGCCATTGGACGCCGTACAACACATATTGACCCATCCGGAAGCTGCTCGTTTCGTCAACCGGCTATTCACGAGAGCACAACGATTAGATACCGCGAAATCGTCTGATAAAGCGGCGAAGAGTCATCTCGAGAAATCTGACCATCCTCTGTCACCAGCATATTATTTAGATCAATCTCTTAAACATTACCGTACTCTTCCACTTTATGATGGTAATCTTCATTATTACTTAAAAGTAATAGGCGATGCTACTATACAAGTACCCGAGGGAAATATTTGGGAGGTGATAGCGGAGGTCAAAACTACCATTGAACACCGTCATGATGTTGGGCTAAGAAATAATGGGGTGTTTCATAACGTGCTTGGACGCTTATACCGGGATAGTGGAAATTTTGATGCGATGGAGGAAGTATTTAAGATGTATCCTAATTACTCTGAAACAAAATTTGGACAACACTTAAATATGGCACGGGCGCGCGGTCGTTTTAGTCACGGGAATCCGATGGCTGACTTTTTATCTGCTCAAAGAGTGGCTGTTATAGAAGGCTATCCGAGAGTTCCCGCTTATACTGATCTTGCAGATGCGTATTGGCATCTGTGGAGAAAAGATCCTGAAACATATCTTTGGCAGGCACGTACCACTCTCCTTGAGACATCAAATAGTTGCGGAATGTCCCACTGGTCTTCTGATAACATTGCAAAATTTGTACGCTACATGCTGCAAGCGGATATGCGGACGAAATGATTGACCTCTTCAAAAAATTGCAGGCGTCACGCTTTGGAAAGCAGCCGGCTGTTGATATTTTTATAAAAATGACCAGTACTTCGCATGACTTTGAATCCCTGTTTCAAATGGCTCAACAAGCACTTGATGCTGTGGACATTTTATATCCACAGAAAACTCTTGGGTCGGTACGCAGACGCGGTGAATTATTAGGTATCAAAGCAATAACCGCTCTCCGTGTAGGAAAAGATCCTGCTCCATTTTTGACCGAGCTGAAAAAATTGGTCGCGAATGATCCAGAAGGATTAGTTGATTATGCGTATGTAGCATCACAGTTAGGTTATGACCCAGATCCTATTATCCGTCAGGGATTTGAAGTTATCCAAAACGTTAGTGGAGCACCACACATTCCCGCAGTAGACCGGAGGCGCTTTCATCTAACGGATATGGCTCTGCGATTAGTTCAAAAAGGATTTTTATATCAAGCTGATAGTGCGATCCGAACGTTGCAAGAGGGTTGCACTGATTCAATAACTCACTCTGACGTCATTCATCTGCTAACTAAAATTGCCGTCGCACTGGCTAACAGTGTCACGCGCGTTTGAGCGTATACATACCACGTCTCCTTATTGTGTATCAGACCGCAACATAATATAATTACATAAACTTAGCCATTATGGGTCGTGAGTCAAGCGATAGGAACATATGAAAAAAACAAATATTGTCGATACTGTATCAATGACAGGTCAGGAGGTAACCCTCTATGGATGGGTTGACTCAAAACGGGATCATAAAAAAATAGTCTTCATCGATCTTCGCGACCGAACCGGTATAGTACAGGTCGTCGGTGGTGAAGAATTCAAACCCCTAACCTCTGAAGATGTTGTCTGTATTAACGGCATTGTAAAGGAACGACCAAAACAACTGGTAAACCCGAAAATAAAAACAGGTCGTGTCGAGATAGAAGCGAAACAAATTGAAGTTCTCTCAAAAGCTCAGCCTCTTCCAATCCCTATTCATAGCGATGGCTATGAAATCGACGAGGAAGCGCGTTTGCGGTACCGGTATCTCGATATAAGAAGAGAAAGAATGAAATATAATTTAACCATTCGCTCCCAGGCAACAATGTTTATCCGTAACTATCTCTCGAAGCAGGGGTTTATCGAGGTTGAGACACCTTTTTTGACAAAGACTACCCCCGAGGGAGCACGCGATTTTCTGGTACCTTCCCGACTGCAACCGGGAAAATTTTACGCGCTTCCCCAGTCTCCACAACAATATAAGCAGCTGCTTATGGTAGGCGGAATTGAAAAATATTTTCAGATAGTACGGTGTTTTCGCGATGAAGACCCCCGCGCGGATCGGGCATATGGGGAGTTTACACAACTGGATATTGAGATGTCCTTTGTCGATCAAAACGATATTCTTGTACTCATAGAAAATTTATTTACTGAAATGGTGAAAGATCTGTTTCCAGAAAAATACATCAGTGAGTCTCCGTGGCCACGCCTCTCTCATAAAGAAGTAATGGAGAAGTACGGAACCGATAAGCCGGATTTACGGAAAAACAAAAACGACAAAAATGAACTTGCGTTTTCTTGGACTATTGATTTTCCATTGTTTACCGAGCAGAAAGAGGATGATTATTTTCACGGATCAGGTAAAGCAAAATTTGCACCCTCTCATCACATGTTTACCGCACCACACCCGGATGATATACCGCTTCTCGACATTGATCCACTGATAGTAAGAGGCCTTCAACATGATCTTGTTTTAAATGGGTATGAAGTCGGCGGCGGGAGTATTCGTATTCATGACTCTCAAGTACAGGCAAAAATATTTGAATTTATCGGTTTTACTGACATACAAAAAAAGCAATTTAGTCATATGCTTGAAGCATTCACCTATGGGGTACCACCCCATGGGGGTGTTGCTCCTGGGATAGACCGATTGTTATTAGCGTTACTTGGCGAACCATCACTCAGAGAAGTAATCGCATTCCCTGGTTCATCAGGCGGGAAAACAGCCGTTATGGACGCTCCGTCGGATGCAACGGAAGAACAGTTAAAAGAGTTGGGACTAACGGTAAAAAAGTAATTGGCGACTGGTAATTAGTAATGAGGAGTTTATAACGTGATCCAAATTACTAATTACGAATTACTAATTACAAAATGGATGAAACCTCGTTTCTATCTCTTATTTTCCTTTTTTACGCTTCTTTTCCTTTTCCATCCGGGTGAGACGCCATATTATAATATTTTTGCGAATAATACAGAGTTATTTAATAAAAATGATCCATCGCTTACATTTAAAAAAAATCCTGTTCCGGTGATAAAAAATCAGGTGTATCCGGACCTTTCTGCTGAAGGGGTGTACGTCGCCGATATACTTTCGTTCACTCCTTTGTACGAGCGAAATACTCACGGGCAGTTTTTCCCGGCATCGACTTCAAAAATTATAACGGCGCTTGTTGCGTATGACCTTTTTGATTTGGAAGATATAGTGACCGTCTCACGAGTGATTGATGAAGGGCAGCAGATGGGACTTGCAGCTGGTGAAAAAATCACGGTTGAGAATCTTGTCTATGGTATTCTCGTCCACTCCGGGAATGATGCGGCATACGCTCTCGCTGACCATTATGGATATGACAACTTCATTGAGAAGATGAATAATAAAGCCAAAGACCTCGGTATGCAAAACACTCAGTTTAAAAATCCCGCCGGGCTTGATAATGGCGAACAGCTTACTTCCCCATTTGATCTTGCGCTTGCGGCACGTAAGATTTTACAAAACAAAACCCTACGGAAGATTGCCTCAACGCGTGACATCACCGTGTCTGACAGTGAGTATATCCATTTCCACCGGCTCTCTAATGTCAATAAGCTCCTTGGTGAAGTACACGGAATCGGTGGACTCAAGACCGGCTACACAGAAAATGCGGGAGAAAACTTGGTTAGCTTTTACAAAAAAGGCGATCATCAATTTATCATTGTCGTACTCAAAAGTAAAGATCGTTTTGCCGATACGCGGAGTGTCGTGAAGTGGTTGGATGAGAATGTAGAGTATATTACGTTATGAAACCCGCTGAGCGCTTGGCGCTGTGCGTCAGCATCATTTTGCAACATACGTTTCCATCACTGCCGGGACATACCCGACAAAGTCATTATCTCCTAAAAACACGTACACCGGCTGCAGGTATTCCTGGTACGTATCAGGATCGTAATAACCGATAAACATCTTTTTAATCGCAACATTTTGAAGCGACTGTGCTGGGGAAACAATAATTCCTTTTCCTTCCTGTAATTCTTTATATGCCTGATCTCCTGTTTTAAGCGGGTATATACCTATTTGCTCACTGGAGCGCTCATAGAATTGAACCTGTGCTTTTATAACTTTTGAACCTGCCGCATTAAACGCAAGTATGACAAAGTTCTGGCTGTTAAAGTATTTTGGTGAAACGGTTGAGATACTTTGAGGGACAGCGTCAATATCCGGCCGGTAAAAATCAACCTCAACGACATTGGCGTCCTGAACGCGGGTAACCGGCGTAAGTTTTTTTTCTACTGGATTATAGTGGTAGTAGAGCGTGTTTGTTTTGCCTTGAGCAAGCTCTTCTGGATATCTTCCCACTGCGCGCAAAAACTCCTTTGCCCGCTCTTCGCTCAAAGATTGACTCGGCACTACTGCGTTCAGAAACAGTGTCTCATCATCTTTAATATCGTACTCATAGATAAAATTAAAGGTAGTTATATCAACAGAAAAGGTCTGCCGATCATCACTAAACGATGCGACGGTCCCATTCAGTTTGTGCTGAACCGCTTCTGTATTAAATCCCATGGTCTTTGCCATTATATAGATTTTTTCCCGGAATCCGAATCTTGAAGTGCTGGGCGGAAGAAAGAATATTTTGGCGCTATGTGTTGCGGTAATCGGCTGTCCCTCAATAGTATCTAACGTATACCGGGCATTACTCACTGTAGTACCGGTAATTACCAGCGATTTAAGTGAACCAAAGACAGGGTTAAGCGATATCTGTACCGGCTTATTGGCTTCAAGGTACAAAAAAAATACTCTGAATGCGTAAAAGAAGATGAGAATAACAAGAAAAAAAATAACCCCTAAAGGCAGTAACCGCCGGCTGTAATAGGACATCTCAGTCAAGGTCATATGTATTTATGATAGCAGAAATGTTATAATAGGTTGTAGTTTGTAGGTTATAGGTTGTAGTTTCACCACATTCTTTTCAATCTTCACAACTACCAACTACACCCTACAACCTACTCACTCATCTTAACCAGGGGTGGCGGAGTGGCCAATCGCACTAGACTGTAAATCTAGCGGGTTTTCCCTACGGAGGTTCGAATCCTCCCCCCTGGACGAGCTCGGCAAGCTCACCGCAAGGCAATTTTTAGGTGAGGTTGACGAAATAAATTCGGGAGGATGAGAAGTTCACCCTGAGCGAGCGAAACGAATCGAATGGGAATCCTCCCCCTGGACCTACTCCATTTTGTATATGAAACTCCGCGGACCAAAAGTCCACAGTTTCCCAAATGTTAATAGTTGAAATACACTGTCGCGAAAAACCATTCTTTGACAACTCGTATGGGCTTTGACTTTACTTCATCCCCCCATAGTTATATTGCGGTTGTGTTCGCGAAGGCTGTATAACGTTTGATCTCCTCAACTGTTGCTCTATCATTGACGGCGCTGACATAATAACCTTCACACCTGAGTTTGCCTCCCTACAGATACTCTCGAATGTTGGGAAACTCCTTAAAGATTAGTTTCTGAGTCCATGTCTTGATAAATATCAGATGGTGAAAATCTTGAGGGAGCTGAAAGAAATACGTGTAGGTGATCTTGGTTACAATTGATCTTACCGATAATCCAGTCATGGAATGGCGCCTTTTCCTTAACCGAATTCTTTCAGCTTCATTTCGACCTTATCCGTCAGTACCTTACGTCTGTATTTTGAGCAAAAGACTATATCGTAAAAGATAGTGTTCCTACTATGAGCACTTATTCGGTTTCGCACCCTACCACTCTATCAAAGTGCTTTACTCCCTTACCCCACGCACGATGGCGATGTGGAAATCTTTTAAGTATTATACCACTACTTTATATCTTCACTTTACTCAAAGACAGTCTTCCTGTGTGATGTAGTTTGCTCCAGGCAAGAATTTCTCCCTTCACGGCTCGTAATAGGGCAATAAATATAACAAAGTACATAATCTGGGTATAAGGAAATCTGAGAAATACTATGTAAAAGAGATTTTCGAACGGCCGACGGGAAAATATGTACGCGAAAACGGTGATGAGAAACTGAAGTATAAAATACAAAAAAAGGAAAAAGATAGTAAGTATTCGCTCGCCGATCAATAAATTAGTCAATACAAATAAATCGACTAAGGGGGTAATGAATATCGCAGGAATTTGGAGAAATACTGCGCGAGGAAGCAATATCATACCAAAGAAACCGAACTTGCGATTAAAAATTAACTCTCGATATTTGAAATAAACCTGTAAATTTCCAAAATTCCAGCGAAATCGCTGAGTAAGAAGTTGGCTAAGAGATGCGGGCGCTTCAGTCAATGCATTTGCGCTCTCACCGTATCGTACTTCATATCCTTTTTCAATTAAAGAAAGTGTTAGGTCGAAGTCTTCTGCATGTGTCTTATAGGAAAATCCGCCTAACCTACGGATTACATGAGTCCGCCAAGCACCAAAAGCACCAGGAACTACCGGTACACACTTGAAAAGTTCATGCACTCTTTTATCAATATGTTGACCTAAAAGGTACTCAAGATCCTGCAACTTGGTAATAATATTCCGTTTATTTCCGACGCGAATATTTCCCGCTACTGCACCCACTTTTTTATGAGAAAACGGGAGTAGTATCCTTCTTAAAGCGCTCGGTGTGATTCTCGTATCGGCATCGATAAAAACAATGACCTTTCCTTTTGCATGCTTTAATCCGTAATTTAACGCGCTGAATTTACCTCCTTTTACTTTAGTGAGTATTTTTACCCGTGGATCGTAGGTTAGCTCCTGAGCACGTGCAAAACTGTTGTCAGTACTTCCGTCATTCACAACAATGAGTTCAAATTTTGTGTAAGAACTTCTCAAGATAGCTCGCATAGTCGGACGAATGGCACGCTCTTCATTATGCATGGGAATCACTATTGACACAAGGTCAGTAAAAGTAAAACGTTTATTTTTTGTTTTCTTGAACTTCGCTCTCCTCCACGCGCAAAGCATATTCTGAATAAGTGCAAGGAAAACAAAAATGCCCATATGAAGCATAACGAGGATAAAACCGATGATGAATCCATGGGTGAGCAACCGAGGACTTTGTTTATAAGCGTCATACATCTGATACGAAATAAATGTATATATTCTGTCTACCAGTGTCAGTGGTTCTTTATAAGGCAACCCTTCACTGCGGGCTAACTCTGATATTGTGGTAAATGTATACCCCCGATCTTTATAAAACTTGATAATATGCGGGAGAGCTTGTATGGTAGCCTCTCTCTTTCCTCCTGCGTCATGAAAGAGAATAACTGCCGTCTGGACATCAGAGGTAGTCGCAAGCTGTGCTATCTTTTTGTAATCATGTTTCGTATTCCAATCCTCAGAATCAACAGTAGGAGCAGAAATTGTCAAATTTCTTTTTAACGCTTCACGAACATATTGTAAGGAATTGTATGAAAGAAGCGGATCAAGCCCCAAGTAAGGTATTCGAAATAGTTTCGCTTTATACCCATAATGATAAGCAAATATTTTTTCAGTAAAATCTAATTCTTTGATAAAAGTAAAGTCATCCAATGGTTTATCTTCGCGATTTTCATAATGAGAAAAAGTATGAAGCCCCATATCTGATCCTTGTGTGAGTATGGCCCGACCAACTTCAGGATATTTATAGATTTGTGAACCGAGAACAAAAAAGGTTCCATTTACCTGCTCTTTTTTTAGAACTGCTAAGAGTTTTGGAGTAATAGTTGGATCAGGACCATCATCAAAGGTTAGGACTACTACTTTTTTTTCTTCTCCAAACCGTTTCACATAGGTATTCCCGTAGAGATTTTCAAGAGCTATAAACGTTCCCTGATTAACTACTGGTCGTGACTCATTATTAATACGCTCTATCTCTTTATCAATGTTTTGATGATTGTTCTGGAAAGTGTTATTATGAAAAGGAGAATAGTAAAACGCGCGTGAGG
Source organism: uncultured Gammaproteobacteria bacterium (assembly GCA_964531945.1). Taxonomy (GTDB): domain Bacteria; phylum Patescibacteriota; class Microgenomatia; order UBA1406; family GWC2-37-13; genus CAZHGF01. The sequence continues at coordinate 22,025 of CAZHGF010000003.1, forward strand.
TTGCAAAGATTATTATTCCTATAAATAGGAATAATCTTATATTGAGTAGTTTGAATTTCTTCCAACGACTACCAGTATCAAAAAAAATAGGCTTTGGTAGAGATTTCCTCATGTAATGTAGATTTACCAGTTGGTCTGAGAGATGGTTACTGTTTCTTTCCAAGGACCCTCTGGGACATCTTTTTCATCAATAAACTGCCAATCAATATAGTCATTGAGCGCCATCTTTAAGCAGTGCCGTACAGCAGGAGAAAGATCGATAGCTGCACGCTGACTTTTTGGTTTTTTCCCATTAAAAACATACTCAAAATCATCTGTCTCAAATGGCCCTACATCTTCCCACTGAGCATAACAGGTGGCATCCTTATAGATAAGTTTTACCCATCTATTTTTTACAAGTGAGTGGCTTTCAGGTATGGAAGGATCATACCATGATATTAATGCGGCATTTTGCTTTCTCCCGGTATCGCTAAAATCATCATAAGGAAGCGCTATATAAAATGGATTTTCTTTTGGTTTGAACGCTTTCGGGTAATAATCCTGTCGAGAGTATGGGTTATCAATGCCCCCATAATGTTCAAGCCAGTTATTATCCCATGCGCTCGTCATATTGGGAATATAGTCGTTTGCCGAAGTTGCCTTTTCACCCACCCAAAACATCGTCGCGTAAATATGCTTGTGGATAGGGTATTGTGAGCGAGCAGGTGTGTTAGATGATGGGAGTGGAGACGGAGATAGAGTGGAAACTGCAGTATGATTCGTCATGGGTGATTGGCTAATATTGTTTCTTGAAGATGAGATTGTATATAACATTGAGACTCCAATGAACAAAAAAACTAAAGATAACATCCGCTTATTTGCCATGGCAGAAATATTTATGTTTTCTGAAATTTTTTAAAAACATAAGTACGACTATAATCAGGTAACTATAGAAATACACGAGAATTGAGCATGAACTTTGTAAGAAAATGGGAGAGGTCTTAGAGCGGAGTATAAACACAATGAGGCAATTTTACAAATTCCATTCTTCCATTTCACTCTCGAAGGAGAGGATTCTGGAAGTAACTCACTCCTTCGGGCTAACGCCCGAGGTTTCAAGTAAAGTATGAAAAGGTTGCTGACTTAAAAATGTGGGAGTACACTTCGTTTGGGAATCTTCTGTCGTACGTATCTGGAAGGTTAATGATAGTTACAATCTCTATAAGTTGAGGAAAGGTATTCCGGTTCAGTAAACTCCCTTAATCTTCGATAGTTTTCCTTTTGAAAATTCCTGCCACCGATTTTCTTGTGGTGCGAATCGTTCTTACCACGGGTTGTATTTTACCTTTTAATATGAGAGTATTCATCGCGGTTCGCCATGAAGTAAGAGCGAGAGCTACCGACGCCGCACTTTCTGTAAGCAATCGTTCATCCCCGCTTACAAAAGCATACGCGTTAACCGGGTTAAAAAGAAAGAACGTTGCGAAATTACTCATGTGCACAAATCCTGAAGAGAGAAAAGAGTGACCGGTCATCATATGAATCGTACTTGCAGTAGGACTTGCGGAATAGTTATAGCGCTGGAGAGCTCTAGACTCAACAAAACTGCTTATCATGTTTGAAAAACCCAGCAAACCAACAGCAATATATTTAAGCGTATCAGTATGTACTTCTTTTCCGGTTTCATGGAGAGCAATGGTAAGCAGAGCATGAAGAGGTACTATCGCAAAGGGTGATGCTGAAGCAAGGGTGGCACTTACTGCTAATCCTTCTGGGTTAAACCGTTGTTGCATGGTGCGGAAATTCTCTCTGACATTAAACATAATTATGCAGTGAATGTATTTTACTTTATTATGTGTTTTATTTGTGCGACAATATACAAAGATGAATTTACCCTATGGCTCAATCTCAAAAATTTCCCATACTGAAAACGTACTCCAGTTGGTTTTCTGCTCTTAATAATCCTCAAAAAATCCAGGAGTATCTACAGAGTGAGCTTGAGTATAACTATAACGATACCCTTCGATCATTTCGCGGTGTCGTTGAAAACAAGACGGCGGATTGTTTTGAAGGTGCGGTTTCATTTGCCTCTATTCTTCTCTACTACTGGCGATTCTATCCGAAAATAGTATTTATTCAAGCTGAAAATGATGCTGATCACACCTTGGTTGTCTACAAAAAAAACGGGAAATATGGGTCAGTTGCTATGTCTCGTCATAAAGAACTTATGGGAAAGCCCCCACAGTATCACTCGCTTTTTGATCTCGTCTATTCATATTACCCTGATTACACCAGTGATTATCCAGAGTTTTTAGGACAACTCTCTATGAGAGGATTTTCAGACCCGATTGATCTGGTCGATAAATTTGGAACGGAGTGGTTTTTTCTGCCGGGAGATGACGCGCTTGAATTTATTTATGACCATATCACCGATGACATTATGTGCACCAGTATTTTTACCAGAGAACGATACCCTTACCCGCCTGAAATAGAGTGAATACCTTGGTATACTACCTACATGAAAATAAAGTATATTACTCTCAATATTTTTGAAGGAGGAATTTTTTTTGATAATATTGCGTCCTTCCTGAAACAAGAACAACCGGATATTATCGGCTTTCAAGAAGTGTATAACGGAGAAAAGTTAGAACCTGCCCGAAATTACCGCTCGATGCAGTTATTAATACAAATTTTTCCTGGTTGTTACCACTCTTTTGCTCCCCTTTTTTGTGAACAGTTAGACTCAACTCGAATCGAGCTCGGAAATGCGATATTGTCCCGATTCCCAATAATTGAAGAAAAAAACACTTTTTTTGATGCGCCGTATGACCCGGAATATAAAAAAGAGCTTCGAAACGGAGATTTTTCTCATGATCCACAGTCAGTTCAGTGGGCAAAAATAAACGTTGAAGGAATGTATGTGAATATTTTCAACGTTCATGGTATTTGGGGATTAGATGGTACTGATACTTCACGGAGGATTCAGATGAGTCAGACGATCTTAAATCAAATAGGAGATAAAACTAAAGTTATACTTGGTGGTGATTTCAACGTACAGCCGAATACTCAAACTATAGCAATGATTGAAAAACGTTACAAAAATATATTTAAGGATGAACTTACTTCTACCTTTAACATGCGACACAAACAAAATTCTGGTTATGCAACGGCTGTCGTCGACATGATATTTATCAGTAATGACATTGCTCTCATCGAAAAAACGTGTTCTGAGGCAGATGTATCTGACCACAAGCCACTTATAGCAATATTAGAAGTATAATTTTTTAACTCATATTGCAGTTATTTATAGATAAACGGTACATTTTATGTGCTACAATAATTTCCACTCTCTTTTATTATTATCAGTTACATAACATATGAAAAAAATTTTGGTCACGGGAGCTTTTGGGCAAATTGGTTCAGAACTTGTCCCGGCATTACAAAATAAATTTGGAAAAGAATCCGTTATCGCCCTCGGACATAAAACTATTCCGGATAATTTTGAGGGAATTTTAGAGAAGGGGGAAGTGACAGATGCTCATTTTATTGAATCCGTTATCAAAAAATATGATGTGGCAACGATATACCACCTGGTATCACTGCTTTCCGCAAAAGGAGAAGTTGATCCTTCCTTCACCTGGCATTTGAATATGGATAGCTTGAAAATGATATTAGACTTCGCAGTAAAATATAATCTGCAAGTATTCTGGCCAAGCTCTATAGCTGCTTTTGGCCCAACAACGCCACGCGTTAACACACCACAACATACGGTACTTGAACCTACTACAATATATGGAGTGACCAAGGTTTCTGGCGAACTCATTTGTCAGTATTACTTTAAAAAATATAATGTTGATGTCCGATCAGTGCGTTACCCCGGTATCATCAGCTGGAAAACCGAACCCGGCGGAGGAACCACTGATTATGCCGTAGCAATCTTTTATGATGGATTAAAGACGGGAAAATACGAATACTTTGTGCGAGAGGATACTTCTCTTCCGATGATGTACATGGATGATGCCATTAAAGGCACTCTTGAGCTTATGGACGCTGATCCGCAAAAACTTTCTATAAGAACAAGTTATAATCTTGCGGCAATCAGTTTTACCGCCAGAGAATTAGCTACAGAAATTAATAAACATCTGAAAGTCACGGTGACGTATAATCCCGATCATCGTCAAAAAATTGCCGATTCATGGCCGCAATCGATCGATGATGTCGTCGCACGAAAAGACTGGGGATGGCACCATGAATACGATCTATCAAAAATGGTGAAAGTGATGATTGAGAATTTAAAAGTTAAATTGGGAACTAAACCATGAGTACGATGAATTTTCTAAAACTGCTTTCAGATGAAGTTAATCGTATCGATTCTATAAAGACCTCTAAAAGAAATGAACGAACCATCGAAGGATTCACAAGAGATCCTTCTCCAAAAGGGATAATAAATGGAAAATCGTACTATATTTTTAATTCCAACGATTATCTTGGTTTGAGGCACCATGCTCTTCTGAAAGAAGCAGAACATACCGTAAGCCTTACCTTTGGCACCGGACCCGGTGCCGTGCGGTTTATCTCAGGGTCACTAAAAATTCACCGTGATCTTGAGAAAGCAGTTGCTGTGTTTCATGGAAAAGATGACGCCATGATTTTCTCTTCCGCTTTCGCGACAAATCTTGCCGTCATCTACTGCCTGATTCAAGGACAAAGTAAAGATACTCTCGTAGATAATAATGTTCTTGTCGTTTCTGATGCTCTCAACCATCGGAGTATCATCGATGGAATCAGAATTGCCAATCTTCCAAAAGAGCAACGCCAGATTTTCCAGCATCTGGATTCGCATGATCTTACACGAATCCTTACCGAGAATACTGGAAAATATAAACGCGTCCTTGTCATCACCGATGGAGTTTTTAGTATGTTGGGAGAGTATCAAAAACTGAAAGAAATGCGAGCAGTCATCCGAAAACATGAGAAAAATTATGAACTGGGTATTTTGCTCGTCGTTGATGACGCGCACGGGGTTGGAGTCGCGGGAAAAACAGGGAGGGGTATTGAAGAAGTCGAAAAGACCCAATGTGATGTACTGGTTGGAACTTTTGGAAAAGCATTCGGGTCAGACGGAGGATATGTCGTGGCAAATCAGGTGATCATTGATTACCTGCGCGAATCCGCGGCAACCTATATTTATTCAAACTCGATCTCTCCGGGGACTGCCGGCGCAGCCTTGAGAGCTATAGAGCTTATTGATGAAAGTAATGGAAAACAATTACTGGAACAATCTCAAAAAAACACCCGGTATTTTAAGGAGCAGATGGAGAATGCTGGTTTTACTTTTGCTGCTGATTCATCTCACCCCATTCAACCGGTTTTGATTGGTGACCCTGCTAAAACAAGAGAAATTGTCGAAAAACTATTCGAAAAGAAGATCATTGTAACTCAAATAAGCTATCCGGTAGTACCGAAAGGGAAAGATGAAATCCGGGTGCAGATTGCCGCCACGCATACCCAAAATAATATTGA
>CAZHGF010000004.1:0-24403 GCA_964531945.1 uncultured Gammaproteobacteria bacterium
AATAGAAACGGAGCACGTTTGATTCTTTTTTTTCAATGCCGGCTCCGGTCTCTCCAAGCGCTTGCAAAAAACTCTCTATTAATGAAGTGTCCGGTACCTCTACTTCAATAGAACCTCTACTCGCAACCCCCAGAACTGCAAAAGTGATTGCTTCATTGCGGTCTACCCCAATGGTATACTCTCCCGGAGCAGACAACTTTTCGACACCCTTGATAGTAATAGTAGCACCATCCTGCGATATCGCTGCTCCTGATTTGTTGAGAAACACTATCAGTTCATCTATTTCCGGCTCGACTGCAGCATTTTCCAATATAACATTTCCGCTTCCAATAACTGATAAAAGAATGAGGAGTTCTGTCCCCGTGTGAGTCGGTTTTGGAAACGCGTAGGTGCCGCCAATATCTTTTGCCACTTTCGCGTTATAATAACCAGTGGTAGAATCATACTCCACATCAACTCCCAGTTGTTTCATCCCTTCAATAATCCTGTCAATCGGACGTGCGCCTATCCGGCATCCTCCTGGATTAGGAACATAACATTCTTTGAAACGTTTCAGTAAAGGAGCAAAAAGCAGAAATGAAGCACGTATCTTTGATGAGTGCAGCAAATCGACTTTATTCGCATTGATGGATGATCCATTAATCTCAACGATGTTTTTATCGACAAACTCTGCATAACCGCCTATTGATTTGACTAAATGCATAAGCTCATTGACATCATTGATACGGGGAATATTTTTAAGTATTACTTTCTCGTCAAAAAGAAGCGCCGCAATAATAGTTTTTAAAGCTACGTTTTTTGCACCCGAAAGTTTTACCGTGCCCCTCAGTGGTTTCCCGCCATTTACGATGAATGCATCTTCCATAGAAAATATCAAAAATCAAATAGCAAAGATCAAGTATCCAAATTAAATATCAAATATTTTTTGCATTATAATATGCTCGCCTCGCGGCGAAGCGGGTCTTTTTGATTTTTAATTTTTGATGTTTGATATCTAGCTTTTAACAACTACCACTTCCTCCTTCAGTTCAACGCCAAATTTTTCTTTCACCCGATTTTTAATTATAGATAATATTTTGCTTAAATCTTCCGAAGAACCAGCACCGGTATTGATAATAAAGTTTGCGTGTTTATCTGAGACTTTATATCCACCTACCATCAGATTCTTTAGTCCCGCGTGATCGATGAGGTAACCTGCAGAAGCAGAAGGAAGCCCGAGTTTTTTTTGCATCTCTTCCCCGACATTTCTAAAAAAACACCCACCCGTTGCAACACCAAAAGGCTGTGTTTCCTTTCGATATGCTAATGCGTTTTGAGATCTCTGCTTCAACACTTGAGGAGACATTCTTTGTAACCGGAACACTGCTTCAAGAACAATTTCTTTTGTTTTTTGCAAAATGCTGCTATCATAAGCAAACTGAAAATAATCCCGATTCACCTTTTTTTCCTGTCCGGTTTCATCCACAAGGTTTGCGGAAACGAGATTATCACCAATGTAGGATACCGGGTTTGTCCACTTTGAGTTCATATAAAGCGCACCTCCAAGTGTCCCGGGTAACCCCATATGATACTCAAATCCCGAAAGACCTTCGGCGATAAGCTCTGAGACGAGACGGGAAATAGGGTATCCAGACGAGATCAGCATATCAACTTCTGAGGCGTCCTCATCAACAATCTCCTTTTTCTGATAGTTGTTCCGCGCGACAAGACCATGTATCAGCGGCTCTAAAATTGCGATATTGGAACCACCTCCCATGATAAATACCGGCATTTTTTTATCGTATTTTACTTTTCCGATTTTGAGGAGATCCTCTCGCGTCTGTACTTCAAGGTAATACTCAGCGGTTGTCTGCGTCTTCAGAGTAAGGTAGTGAGAGATGTTTTTATGGAGAACTACTCTGCCGTTTCCAAAGAGATCCTCAAGATACATTTGTGCTTGTGATTGCATATCATTAGCGCGTGGTTATTCTAAAAATAGACCTTAGATCTTGGATTTTGATGTATTTACATCTAAGGTCAAAGGTCTAAAGTCTGATATCCAAGGTCTATGGAACTAAGGTTTAAGGTCTTATAGTGAAACTGACTTAATAATCCTAATTATATCATCTTTCAGCTTATACACATCTCCAGCGCCCATAGTAAAAACCACGGTGTTTTCTCTTACTATAGGCTTTAGTACGGTTGCCAATTCTTCTTTGGAAGGTACGAAGAGAAGATTATTTATCCCTTTATTACGGGCTATTTCTATTAAAATGGATGACTCATGTCTATTTCGGTCTTCACGCGCGGAGCTGAAAACCGGCAAAACGAGGGTGTAGTCAGCTTTCTTAAGCGCTTCTATAAACTCGTTTGCAAACGCTTCGGTACGAGAGTGGGTATGCGGCTGAAATACGACAATAATTTGTTTATCAGGAAATCTGCTTCTCGCGGCGGCTATGGTCGCTTCGATCTCATGGGGGTGGTGGGCGTAATCGTCAAACAGGGAGATCGAGCCTGATTCTGCTATTTTTTCAAACCTCCGCTCCGCGCCTGAAAATTCCTGTATCGCGTCCCGTATCTCATCAGATGAAAAAGAAAGGAGACGCAAAAGCGTGATAACAGCAGCAGTGTTCAGCACGTTCTTTTCACCGAATAACCGAATCGTAAACAAACCAATGCCGTGATGATTTTCTAAAACTTCAAAACGGGTCGACTGTGAATCGGTAACGGGATTCTTCACGAGAATATCGTTAGTATCCGTGAATCCATAGGTAATATATAATTCCCGAGGGAATGTTTTTACAATATCCATAAGTGCTGGGTCATCTCCACACACAATTAGTCGTTTTTTTTCAGACGCGATTTTCTGAAAAAATGCGGAAAATGATTTCTTTACCGCATTGAGATCTTTATAGACATCTGGGTGATCAAAATCTATATTGGTTGCGATTATATAATCCGTGTTAATGATATGAAACTTTGGGGTCATATCACGAGCAGGATCCACTACATACTCATCTGCTTCTATGACAAAATACTCCTTCCCGCCCATAGCACCGCCGTCAAAGTTATTAAATCTTGGTACGCCAACCATATATCCGGGCCTTTTTCCCAATTTAACGAGGGCGAAAGAAAGCAATGATGAAGTCGTTGTTTTCCCGTGAGCTCCACAGACGGCAATTTTTGTCCCATAACCATGCATTATCCTGGCCAGTATGGTTGGCTGATCTATGATGGCTATCCCTCTTTTTTTTGCTTCCTGAACCTGTGGGTTTGAATATCCTTGATGAGATCCTGAATAAATTACCAGATCAATATCGTCGGGCAGCACTGAAGCATCAAAGGTATGATGAACAGGTATAGCGTGTTTTTGGAGTAATCTATCCGTAATGTGTTCGTCGGGGACGTCTGATCCCCGCACTCTCTTACCCGTTTGTTTCAATATAACGGCAATATTTGCCATCGCAACTCCTTTAATCCCGACGATGAAAACAGATTGAACATTTTCCATCATATGACACTATAGTGTACCACGAGTTCATGGTTCATAGTAATAATATGATTCCATTGTTCCATGGTTACATTGTTAAATGGTTTAGAAGCCATATAACCATGTGACCATTGAGCCATTTAACCATAGAACCATTGACTTAAGTGCTCCGTTAAGTGCTCCGCGCGCGAAAAATGCGCAGTGAGATTATTCAGCAGAGAGCTTTGCACTTTACAAGTGAACAGGAATAACAGATTTTTTAAGAATAAAGCTGAATAATTCTCCTGCTCGTTGTTTTCCCTCACGGCGATAGGAGTAGAATTTTGATTCATTACACTTTGTGCAGAACGGGAAAAAATCTATTTGGTTGCGCATAATTCCGGCTTCGCGAAGGAGGAGATTCGTAAGAAGAGCGAGATTCATATACCACTTACCATCCCGCTTTTCAAATACTGTATCTGCGTATCTGCCAAACTCCCGCGCAAATGCCTGATATCGATCCTCAGTGATATCATAGCAACAGGCACCAATTGCCGGACCGATCGCTGCTATGATATTTTCCTTTCTCGCACCGACTGTGACCATTGTTTCGATCATACGTATGGGTAAACGATTGAGTATTCCGCGCCAACCCTGATGAGAAACACCGGTAATACCAGCTTCTTTATCCATAAAAATAATGGGAACACAGTCTGCGCTCAGTACAGCCAGGAATAAATCAGTTTCTGTAGTAACCACACCATCGGTGTCATCGATACGGATAACCTCTCCCTTCTGATTGTAAATCTTCGAGTCAACTACTGAGACATTTGCCGAGTGGGTTTGCTTTGGACGTATGATTTTTTTATAAGAAATGAAGTTATTATGGAGAAACGCTATCAAATTAGCCGGCTCTGCTCCATCACCCAGCTCTTTAGTACTGAATCCAGAAAAATAGTGAACATCATCAAATAACGAAGACGTGTAATATTTTGTTTGTGAATTGTAGGTTATCATAGTCTGATTATAGGTTCACCGTAACAATATGGTTCAATGGTTCGATTGTTCTATGGCTAAAATGGTTTTATGCTTAACCAGCAGCCACTCAACCATGGAACCATTGAGCATTGAACCATTATTATTCATGAACGCTAAACTCCTGGCGCTGCGCGCTTAACGCCTTCCTTCAAATATTTTTCCACCACCTTACTCTCATCCCACGGATACTCTCGCGTACCGCGGCATAGACTTTTCTCATGTCCTTTTCCGGTAATAATGACAATATCACCGGTTTGAGCGAGTGAAAGTGCTTTTTGAATTGCCTTTTCCCGATCGGGAATGATGGTATAGTTTTTATCTTTCAGCATATCTCCCTCATCTCTATAGGTAAACTTCTGATGTTTTAATCCGCTTGCGATCTCCTCACAAATCACCATGGGGTCTTCAGTCCGGTAATCTTCTTCAGTCAGAATAACGATATTTGACCACTTTCCACTTGTCTCTCCCATAATGCTTCTCTTTGTTTTATCACGGAGTCCTGCCGCGCCAAAAACGTGAATGAGGGCACCTGTCTTAGTCTTTCCCCGTACCGCGCGCAGCAGATTATCAAATGAGTTTGGAGTATGCGCAAAATCGATAATGATGGTAAACGGTTTATCCTGCATTACCTGCGTTCTCCCCTCGGGAAGCTGGAAACTTTTTAGGGATCGAAACACATCCTCTTCTGGAATTTTGAGAATTTGTGAGACGGTATATGCGGCAAGGTAATTATATTGATTATACCGATTGATATCTTTCGGAACTTGAGTATCAGAAAAAGTATAATCGGGAGAGTCATTAAATCCATACGTAACGAATAATCGATGTTTTTCCTTCAGCTTTTGACGGAGGAAGGGAAACGAAGCAGAATCGTCCCTGTTGATGACACTGAGACCTGCGTGAAGCAATAATTTGGACTTTGCTTCAAGATAATTTTCATAGGTTCCATGATAGTCAAGATGTTCAGAAGTTATATTAGTCACCACACCGATAATAAACTCAACACCCAAAACCCGAAACTGATCGAGTGCATGAGAAGTTACCTCGAGCACGAAATACTCATCACCCTGATCAACTGCACGGTTGAGCAGTTTTTGTATAACAAATGAGCTGGGAGTAGTAGTATGTAATCCCGTATCGATTACTTCACCGGCAACCACTGCATTAATAGTTGAGATGTGTGAAACTTTTTTTCCGCTCTCTTTGAGAAGGTGGTAAAGAAGATGGGTGGTCGTCGTCTTTCCATCAGTACCGGTTACGCCGATAACCTTCAATTTCTTACTCGGAAATCCATAGAAGATATTTGCCGCTATAGCTTCGAAGAGATGGAAGAGGTTTTTAAGCTGACGTATCACTGTTAAAGTTAAAATATTAACACCGACTTTCGATGATCGATGATCGACCAGCGATGTTCTATTCCTCTGGAGCAATATTATAGTACAAAAGTAACTCCTTCGCTATATCGAAAAAGAGCGGTGCGGCTGTTTCTGACCCCCATTGCGACGACTCCGGTTCCTTTAAAACAACAAGTGCGATAAACTTCGGTTTGTCAGCGGGCGCAAAGCCGATAAAAGACGCTATAGTCTTTGAGGGGTCGTAGTGACCTTGAAGCGCGATCTGGGCTGTTCCGGTTTTCCCGCCCACTCTATATCCTTCTGGTTTTAACCACTTGATCTCTCCATTATCAACTACTGATACGAGCATCTTTTTGAGAATCTCAGATGTCCGTTCACTAAAAATTTTCCGCGCAACTTTTGGCTGTTGCACTCTCTCACGACCATTTGAAACAACGGCGTGAACGACATGGGGAATAAGCAGATTCCCTCCGTTAATAACTGCCGAAAGCGCGCGCACTATCTGAATAGGCGTGACTGCTATGCCCTGACCAAAGGTGACAGTGGAATAATCGATGTTGTACCATTCACTCTGTGGCTTTAAACGGGCAGTCGCTTCTCCTTGAAGATCAATATCGGTAAGTCGTCCAAAACCAAGGTTTGACACGTACTGAAATACTTTATCATCTCCAAGTTTATCACCGATATACACCATGCCGACATTTGAAGACTTTTCAAGAATACGAGTCATGGAGATTTTGCCCTCATATTTATGATTCCATGTTTTAATACTATATTCATCAACGGTGACCGGTCCTGTTTCATCAAACATCTCATCGGGTTTTATTGCTTTTTCCTCAATGCCCGCAGCCATAATCAAGGGTTTAAAAATAGATCCCGGTTCGAAGAGGTTGGAGATTGCCGGATTTTTAAAGAAGCTTTCATCAAATTGATAGTAATGTTCAGGATCAAAATCAGGAAGGCAAGCCATACTGATAATCCCCATGGTATACGGATCTGCCACTATTACGCACCCTTCTTTTGCTTTATGCAATTCCAATCCTTGTAACAGCTTTTTTTTCACCATCGTCTGTACCGCATTATCGATGGTGAGTATAATATTGCTTCCATCCTGAGGATTCAGTTTTTGCTGGGTCCCAAAAAGTATTGGCCTTCCGATAAGATCACGCTCCGACTTGATAAGACCGGGGAAACCACCCAGTTCCTTGTCATAATATCCTTCAATACCAAAATAACCCACATTCTCACCCTTACTGTTTTTACCGACAAATCCAATTAAATGTGCGGAGAGTGATGATTCGGGATAGTAGCGTTCTTGCTCTTCTTGAAACCCAATACCTTTTATATTTAATCGATTCAAAAGTTCTTTCGATTCTTTGGTTACTCCAGCTGTTATCCGCACCCAGTCTTTTTTTTCGTCGATGCGGGCAGATAAGGTAGACTCACCGATTTTGAGGACTGAGTCAAGATCGCGTATCAAACGATCAATTCTGTCGACTTTTTTCGGCTCAGCATAGAGAAGATACTTTGTTTCATTGATCGCGAGCGGCTGCCTATGGATATCAAGAATTTTTCCCCGTTCCGGGTATATTTTTCGTGTTTGCAGATAATCACCATTTGAGATATGCGTACTTAAGACCTGGATCGTAAAAAGTTTTACTACAATAGCTGAAAAACAGAGAAGAATAAAAACAAACAACAATTTTACTTTCAGCATAATTATCTGCGTAACGCTATACCGAGGTTATTCAAATAGACAGGAGATAATTTTTCGGTGAATTCAAGCGATGCCGCAAGGGAAGCAGCGTTTGACAGTGATTCGACGCTTGATAGCGTTTTTTCGAGCTCTATATTATCTTGACTGATTTTCTTTATCTCAACTTCATATCTTTTGACTTCTTCACTCAAGGTGATACCCATCGCAAACAGATAGATATGTACTACAGACAGTCCGATAAATAAGATAAAAGAAATGGTGTTAATAAGCTTTTTCATTGTTTTATTGCTAAATGGTTATGTTGTTATTGAAACCATAGAACCATTTTAACCGTGTAACCATTTATATTCGCTCGCGTACGATTACTCTCATCTTCGCTGATCGCTCAAAAGACCGCCCACTCCCGTACGGCAACTGATAACGGATACTTTTACTATTCATTTCCCGGGCAATTTGTTTTACTATTCTGTCTTCCCGAGAATGAAAGGTGATAACGACTAACTTCCCACCATCTTTTAATATTTCGATGGCTCCCTTTATCCCCTTTTTAATATTTTCAAACTCATTATTGACTGCGACGCGAAGGGCTTGGAATACCCGTGAATACACTTTCTTTGCCTGTTCCTCCCTTCCTTTTTCCCTCAAAACCGTGTCAATAATCCGTACCAAGTCTCCCACCTTGAGAATCTTCCTTTTTATCCTTGAGGATACAATATGTTCTGCAATCGGCTGTGACAATATCTCTTCGCTATTTCGGGCTATCAGTTCGTATAACTCTTCTTCACCTAAACTATTCAATAGATCACTGGCTGTCGTTGATAGCTCCTGACTGATTCGCATATCAAGTGGCTCGTCGGGTACTTTGTATGAAAAACCTCTGCCGCTCTGGGTGATCTGACTCATGGACAAGCCCAGGTCTATTAAGACTCCGTCTGCGGGAACAAAGTCATTTTTCTCTGCAATCTTTTCTATATCCGCATAATTCCCGACAGCAAAAAGCACTTTTTCTTTTGAATTGTTAAATTTTCCTTTTAACGTATTAATTTGTTCTCCATCCCAATCAATCGCTAACACTCTTCCTCCCTTTTCAAGGATTTTTGATACATGTCCACCTTCACCGGCAGTAGCATCGATATACCTTCCGCCTTCGCGAATAGCTAATGTTTCAATAACCGCTTGTAAAAGTACGGGCGTATGCATTTGATTAGTTCATCGATTTGCGTTTAGGAGTTCATCGAATAGTAATGGTTCAATTGTTCAATAGTTATACGTTGAATGGTTCCTTGGCTTTTAAACCATTTTAACCATGGAACGATGAAACCATTTAACCATATTGTTACCGTGAACGAACTAACGTACTAACTTATAAATCATTTACTCTATTCAAATACTCTTCCCACTTATCGATGTTCCAGACCTCAAAATGATCTCCTATCCCCACAATCACTGCTTTCTCTGAAAGCTCAGCATACTGCAGTAAATTCTTCGGTATCACGAATCGCCCCTGATCATCTGCCTCGATGTATACTGCGGACGCAAAGAGAAACCGTTTCTTATCCAGATTTTCTTTATCAAGAAGCGACACGGTCATCAGCTCTTTAGCCCGCGCTTCCCAGTCTTCTTTGTTATAGCCTGCCAGACACGTATCAAATCCTTTTGATAAAACAAATATACTTCCTTGTAAAAGTTCTCTGATTTTTTTTGGTAAAACAATTCTGCCAGGAGCCGTGAATGCCACCTGGTATTCACCAAAAAAAACCATATATAACCATTTAACGCCATTTTGATAGAGTTGTCAATAGATCAAAAAAATACCAATCAAAAAACTCATTTCAACTGAAAGGGTTAACTGCGGAATTTCCTTATGTCGATTCTACACTGACGCGGTGTAATTTATATTGTTGCGACGGTCTAATTTTAACTTATGAGATTAATAATTCATAACTCACTTTAGCATGTGACGCCTATGAAACTCTCCGGACCAAAAGTCCGCGGTTTCCCAAATGTTAATAGTTGAAATACACTGTCGCGAAAGCGAATATTTAACAGCATGTAGGGGCTTTGACTTCGCTTTATCACCTTGCGGTTGCGTTCGCGAAGGCTCTATAATGATCAACCAAATTAATGCTGGTATAATCTGCGAAGATTATGGACAGACTCCAACATATGCATGATCGGCTCCGGTATCCATCGGCAGAGGATGGAAAAGCGGTACTCCGTAAACTTATCCCACCTTCCGCACTTCTCGGGTTGGCAGGTATGTTAAAACCCTTTGCACCGGCTGAAGCTGAAGCGATCACCCATCTTGGGAAAGAGTCGGCCTTCACCGTTGACGATCTTTCAAAGAAAGCACGGCTTGCGGCAATTCCCGGATTTGCTATTGCCGGGATACTCTATGGCGTCTTAAGTTATCAAGAAGTGAGGAATCGAGTTCAGTTCGGAGATCATCTGACGGTAAGTAAAGTAGCTCCGGGGAAGAACTATTTTGGAAGAACCCTTTACCCTGAACTGGAGGATGAACGCTTTGTTGGTGAGCTTCATTTTAAAGGCAAATGGAAGTTGCGGTACTCTCCAGAAGAGAATGCAGTCACCGTAATGCGGGCCGCATTTCGTGACTTACATACATTGGC
Source organism: uncultured Gammaproteobacteria bacterium (assembly GCA_964531945.1). Taxonomy (GTDB): domain Bacteria; phylum Patescibacteriota; class Microgenomatia; order UBA1406; family GWC2-37-13; genus CAZHGF01. The sequence goes on from CAZHGF010000004.1 coordinate 10,189, forward strand.
ATCAGCTGTTGAACAGAATGATTCGTCGCTTCGGGATTTTAACTACTTTGTCGCACTTTCCAGCATGGTTACCCCGCTTTTCGAACGTTTCGATTTTAAGGTAACGCACTATAAAAATCAGCTCGGCCTTCCACCTCTTGGACAACCAAATCAGCGAGATATCCGATTAGAGATGCGTCCGGTTATGGCACTTCTCATCGACAAGCAAGTGCTGGTACGAAATAAAGAAAAGCTTGCACGGGCAGCTCATATGTGAGCTGTAATCATAGATTCACACACCAGGTGTGCGAATCTATTTTTCGAACTCCGGACCGGTTTGGGATCGCCCAGTAAATAACCAAGTGACTATTGGGAAGTAATCTTTTCGTACCAGCTTTGACATTTCATTCTGTTTTTTAACCCCGAACTATGAACTCTTAACGCGGGACATAATTCATGTTCCCCTTCCCTCTTCCTCAATCCTGTGCGATAATTAATACCAAAGTATGAATAAGATCATCAACCGGACAAAGCAGCTCATCTTCGCCCAGCAGACGAGTATCCTTTCTTCAACCCTCATTATCGCGGCGATGATCATCGTCTCCCGATTCTTCGGCTTTATCCGCTATCGCGTACTTGCCGGATACTATAGCGCTGAGGAGCTTGATGTATTTTTCGCAGCATTCCGTATCCCCGATCTCATCTTTGAGATGCTGATCACGGGCGCGATCAGCGCATCGTTTATCCCGTTTTATATAAAGTTTCAGACCAATAAGAAACTGCAGAATGAATATATTTCTTCCATTATCAACATTGTTACCCTATTCCTTTTGGGAATAGTACTGGTTCTCAGCGTATTTTTACATCCAATTATTTCGGTTATTACCCCTGGTTTCAGTGAGGAAAAAATAAATCAGATAACCGATTTTTCCCGTCTTCTCCTTCTGGGGCAGTTGCCGTTTCTTGCGTTAGGAAATTTTCTCACAGGTATCAGTCAGGCGAAAAAAATGTTCCTTCTCCCTTCTCTCGCTCCCATCCTTTATAACGTGATGATTATTACTTTCACTCTTCTGTTTTCTCACTCGTTCTATCTTCTTGCGCCGGTCCTGGGTGTCGTTGCCGGAGCACTCCTCTTTTTTGTTGTACAAATACCTGTTATCCCGATCGCGGAATTTCACTATTATCTGGTGATCAAGAAGGTAAAAGAGCTGTGGGAGTTTTTCAGAGTGATTATTCCCCGTGTATTTACCATCATGATCGCCCAGATTGACGCGACCGTAGACCTTACCCTGACCAGTTTGCTTGGAGCCGGCTCCTATACCGTGTTCTATTTTGCCCAGCACTTACAGCTTCTTCCCGTCGCGGTGATCGGTATGTCGTTTGGCCAGGCTTCATTACCCTATCTCTCCGAGATGTATCATGATAAGAAAATGAATGAGTTGAAAAGAATCATTGTCGATTCCATCTTGAATCTTTTTTTTATAACCGTTCCTATTGCGGCATTTTTTATTTTTGCCCGAACGCCGCTTGTGAGACTTTTTTTCGGCGGACCGAAGTTTGACTGGGACGCAACGACCGCAACAGCGGTAACGCTTTCCCACTTCTCTCTTTCCCTGCCCGCCCACGCGATTTACTATTTTCTCACCCGCTGCTACTACGCCCTCTTTGATAGCAAAACACCGTTTTATATCAGTCTCGTGTCTCTGATAGTCAATATACTTTTAAGTGTGTACTTTACGATTATTCTTAAACTGCCGGTCTGGTCACTGGCACTCTCATTTTCACTCTCTATTCTTTTGAACGTTATGCTCCTTTTAATCCTTCTCTATAAGAAGCTGAATGGGTTTGATTTAAAAACAATGGTGGTAGAGACACTCAAGATTTGTCTTGCGACACTTCTCTCGTCTATTTTCGTGTACTATGTGTTAAAGCTTTTTGATAATCTTATTTTTGATACTACCCGCACCATTAACGTTTTTTTCCTGATGGGAGTTACCGGATTAACCTATATCTTTCTCTACTTATTTCTTGCTTGGGTTTTTAACATTAAAGAAATATACTTAATTTCAAAAATGATACTCAAAGTAAAAGAGTACCAGAAAAAAATAGTTGAAATTTATTCTCAGGTCCAATGAATACACTTCAAGGCAACGCTGAAAAGCATGTTAATGCTATACAAGCTATTCAGAAAAAACTTCTGGGTAAGAAGCTTACCTACCGTGAAATTTTCAACCTCATGACTGAGATTGCCAATCACCGATTGAGCGAAGTCCTCACTACCTACTTTGTGGCAGCTTCATTTCGGGAAGGATTTTCAACTGAGGAACTGTATTACCTCACCAAAGCGATGGTTGAAACCGGCACCAAACTCCATTTCTCCGGTATTGTCGCTGACAAGCACTCAACCGGCGGAGTGGCGGGAACCCGAACCACTATGATCATTGTTCCGATTATTGCCGCGGCAGGATTTAAGATTCCAAAAACCTCATCCCGCGCCATAACTTCCCCTGCGGGAACTGCGGACGTGATGGAACTTTTGGCGAAAGTGACGTTTAGCGCTCATCAAATTGAAAAAATAGTCAACGATATCGGCGGATGCATCGTATGGGGAGGACACCTCGGTATCGCGCCGGCTGATGATATTATTATCAAGGTTGAAGAACCACTCTCGTTTGAGTCATTCGATAAAATCATCGTCTCTATCATGGCCAAAAAAGTCGCGGTTGGTACGAATCACCTCATTCTTGATATTCCGGTGGGGAAAACGATGAAAATACGCCACTTTGCCGATGCTGAAGAAGTTGCAAAAAAGTTTAAGCACCTTGGGAAACGATTTGGCATGGAGGTCGTAACCGATGTCAACGAAACCCTCGAACCGGCCGGACGCGGAGTTGGAGCGTATTTGGAAGCACGAGACATACTGGAAGTCTTGGAACAGACAAAAGACCGACCACTCAAACTTGAAGCGAAAGCGCTGCGGCTTGCCGGGAAATTGCTTACGCTATGCTATAAAGATCAGAATGATAAAAATGGAGAAGAGGAAGCAAAACGGATTCTTACCGATGGAACGGCGCTTAAAAAATTCAGGGAAATAGTAAAAGCTCAGGGCGGAAATCCCGATATCTCATCCTCTCGATTTAAAACAAAAGCTCATGCTCACGAGGGTATCTCCCACCAATCTGGTACAATTAAAGAAATCAATAATTATAATCTGAACACGATAGCCAAGATACTGGGCGCTCCAGAGGATAAATATGCCGGTATTTATTTATTGAAACGTCTGGAAGAAAAAGTGGTAAAAAAAGAGACTTTGATGTTATTCTATTCATCGGATAAATATAGGATAAAGGAAGCGGAAGCAACGTTACCAAATATGCCGATCTATGAAATTGAATAAATTGAGTATTCTTTCATTCATAGCAATTATTACGGTCTTGGGTGGCTATCTCTATTATACCGAGGGAACGCTTCCGGTAAATAAAACAGCCAGGGAAACGAAAATTTTCGTTATTCATCCTGGCGACAGCCTTAATATTATTACGAGAAATCTTCATAAAGAAGAGCTTATCCGCAATCCCGTCGTTTTTTATCTTCTGGTAAAACAGAAAGGTATTGACAAAAAAATTCAGGCGGGAGACTTCAGGATCTCTGCTTCAATGAACGCGCATGAAGTCGCGGAGCTTTTAACCCACGGTACGCTTGATGAATGGGTTACGATCATTGAGGGCCTCCGGAAAGAAGAGATCGCACAGATTCTCTCTAAAAAACTGGATATACCGGAAGTGGAGTTTACGAAACTGGCGCCTGAGGGATATCTCTTCCCCGATACCTATCTGCTCCCCCGAGATGCAACCGCGGAAGCAGTAATACGTATTCTTACGAATACATTTGAGAAGCGATTTACCCCGGAACTTCGGGCAAAAGTCAAATCACTCGGCCTTACCGAACATCAGGCATTAGTACTTGCGTCACTCGTAGAACGAGAAGGCCGTTCTGATGGCGTGCGTCAGGAAATTGCCGGTATCCTTCTTCGGAGAATAAAGGAGGGCATACCACTTCAAGTAGATGCCACAGTGCAGTATGCACTTGGCTACCAACCGCGGGAAAAAACATGGTGGAAAAAACATCTTACCTTTGACGATCTCAAGATTAAATCAGTCTATAATACCTATGTAAACAGCGGATTACCCCCGGAACCCATCTGCAACCCCAGTTTATCAGCGCTGACGGCGGTAGCAAACGCAGATCCCACAACCCAGTATTTATTCTATCTCACCGACCCGCAGGGACGGATGCGGTACGCCAAAAACTCCGAGGAACATCAGGGAAATATTGAGAAGTATTTGAAATAACGTTAAGCGAATGGCTAACGACCTTGTCTCATAATCAGGAGGATGGTAAAGAACTCAATATGGAGTTGACTGCGAATCTTGGGAGGAATTATTATAGTTGTATCCACCTTTTTTCGCAATCACAAAGTAGTAAATAAGACCGTATATAATCGCGCCAATGATCACATATGCTATGATCCAGTACCAGATTGGTTCTTGCTGTATCCATAATTTTTTTCTGTCATATCTCTTTATGATCACACTATTCCTGCGGTATGTCAATAGGAATTGGGCATATATATCTCAACCATCTACTGTCATCCCGAACGAATGTGAGGGATCCCCGTACAATCTTCTGTCTCGTGGTATAGAGATTCCTCTCCGCCTGCTGGCGGATCGGAATGACACTTGTTGTTAAGGGATGGTACCGAATTGGGAATAGACCTGATTCATCAACCTGCGAGATTAAAATGGGATTATTATGACAATACAAACCCGTTGTAAATATAAATTCCTCCCATGGAGTTAACTACTTTTTAAATTTACTCAAATGTCCGTTATAATCAAAAACGTTACCTTCTATGCAGGTTCTATCTACGAGTTGAAATGGCCGCGGGAAATACTCACAGTGACCATAATAAAAATCTTCTTTGAATAACTGCCGCAATCTTCCTCGAATGCCATTCGCGAATGTATCTTCTCTTACTACATCTATCGTTACCAGCTTTCCGAACAAGCGGTGTTCTACTACGTGAAGACTGTCTTCTCCTATAGGGTATTGTTTATGATGAGTATGTAAAACTTCCCCTATTGGATGCATTATATTTTTGGCAAGTTTTTTCGGATGAAGGATATTCGGCAGAACCATGAACAATAAATGGTAAGTATAACCCCACCTTAAACCTCCCTCATTAGCACGATGATTCAACATTTCTGAAGACATACCCTTTTCATTATACAAGAAGATAAAGAGACAGCTAGGACGCTCCCCATCTAACCGCGGCGGTTAGATCTGGATAACAGGTTAATTTCTTGGTAAAGTAATAAAAGATACGATGACGTATAAGAGAATAAATAAGAGAATAAAAAAAATAATAACAATCCTTGTCTTGAACATTTTTCCGAAACCTAAGTCATACCTCTTTCCATCTATTACAACATAACCACCTTCTGCAAAGTCTCTTCCATCACCATCGACAAGATTCCAGCTATCAGGCTCTCTTTGCCTGGCTTGAGACATTCGAAATTCATAATATTTCGACCTTCTTATATAAGTTCCTAACCATAGAAAACTTATTGCGACTCCAATAATGGATAGGGTAAATATACCCCAATTTGGTTTAAATTCTATTTGTCCATCAGTTTTGAATATTGACTGGGAAATAAACGCAATAATAATAGTGTTCGCGACTAGAAACGCTTGAGAAGATTGCCACATTACTCTTCCTTCGTTCATTTCTTTGTCAATTGTGATTTTATATAACTCTAAGCTATCTCTATTTTTTTTACATTTCCTTTGCTATAAGCGCTTTTCATATTAATACTCAAATACATTAAAATCTGGATATTATACTAAAAAAATTGATAATCTCAAAAAGATCGATTTACATTTTTAATGCGCGCAGTATAATAAGTGTGTGAGCAACATCAGAGAGAATGCTCGAGGAGGTTTACCAGAACAACCTGCAGTAACAGAAGTTTCCCCACAAAGAAGACTTGCTGTTGATGCGTTTAACAGCGCATTTATTCGTTATCGGAATGAGATGACGCCGCTCGAATGGAAAATAATTTGGAACGCTTATGATAGAAATTTTGTCTCGAATGAAGAAATGGGACAGGTAGCGGGATTTCACATTGTCCGTGATGGTGTGAAACTCGTAACGGGACGCACCGATTTACTTGATACAGATGAACCATTAAGTCCATTTCTCGATTCATATACATATAAAGTAAAATTTCCACACCGTTCATCACATTATGCAGGTGGTGAGAATGTCTTAGAAGAACATATCGTCATTACCCCATTACTGGAATTTCTTGAGCGAGAGCGAGAAACACTCGCTGAAATGGTCGATGATGCGGAGAGAGTAGGCGGAGATAGCGTTCATTATATTGATGCACTTGCGAGAACAGAGCGTGAACTTGCTGTTCTATTTGCCCATAGCAATCCCTACCTAGATACCGTTGGAATGAATTACAAACAACCCAGATGGCCGCTATTTGAGTCACGACGCTCTCTTGAGGCATTTTATATTTCAAAGAGTCCCCTTCGAATGTCAACCGCTCCGTATCAAGCATCGCGCGATAATGAGAACTGGGCTGATGCCTCAAGAGAGCTTATGAACAGGAGAGTCCTCGTTGTTCCTTAATAAGATTATTATGACAGTCCCAATTTAACCGCCGCGGTTAGATCTGGACCGATTGGACGGTCTCTCATCAAAACAGAAATTGTTATTTTAACTCTTCCAGTACTTCCTGTACAGTTTTACGAATGTTGACTGAGGGATGAAAGTAGAACATGTTATTTCCGATGTGCTTACCCACAACATAAACTTTTGGTTTACCGGCAAGAAGACGTGACATGATTGCTCCGCCAAGTTCTGCCGAGGTTCCGGCGCCTGTCAATTCATTCGTAAGCAAAATAAATACATCGCAGTTTTTCACTCCATCCATATCCTCGATTGAGTAACCTTGAGAACGTTTCGGATTATCACTATAGGGTTTTGAGTTGATATGCCAGGTCCAGTCGGCAGAAAGTTCATGGCCCTTTTCTTGCAACAGCTTATAGATTTCCTTTACTTTTTCTCTCTCATGAAATCGCACGGCGACGTAGATCTTCATAGAGTCTTATGCTGAAGGTTCTGAATTTTCCAAGCTTGGCCGTTTGATTACTTCACGGGGTTTTGATCCCTCAGCAGGGCTGACATAGCCGGCCGCCTCGAGTTCATCGAGGATTCGTGCAGCACGCGCATAACCAACCTTAAATCTCCGCTGGATGAGCGAAGCTGAAGCTTTATCAAATTGCGATATGAGACCGATGGCGTCTTTGAATAAGGGATCATTGTTGTTTCCTCCAACCGTCATAGTTCCTCCCATCGGAAAGGTACCACCAGATGTCATTCCATCGGTAATCTCCTGGGTATAGTGTACGACCGGTACCTGTGACTTTAAGAACTTCACGAGTTCATTCGTCTCTTTATCGGTGATATAGGGACCTTGAATACGGCGCGGTTTCGCCTGATCAGGTGGTAAATACAGCATGTCTCCTTTTCCCAGCAGCTTTTCCGCGCCGGGAGTATCGATAATCACCCGCGAATCAACGAGTGATGATACATTAAACGCTATTCGTGTCGGGATATTCGCTTTCATAAGGCCGGTGATAACATCAACCGAAGGCCGCTGTGTAGCGAGAATAAGGTGGATACCGGTTGCGCGGGCCATCTGGGCAATGCGGGTAATGAGATCCTCGGCATCACCAGGCGCAAACATCATAAGGTCCGCGAGTTCGTCAATGACAAAGAGAATATATGGCTTTTTTTCGACGTTATCTTTCATATTATAGATTTCAATATTGCGTGCTCCGGCGCTCGCAAATAATTTATACCGGTTCTCCATCTCTTTCACCGTCCACTGAAGCGCGGAGATGATTTTAGACGGCTCAACGATGACCTCAGTTAATAAGTGCGGAATACCATTGTATCCGGTGAGCTCGACCCGTTTTGGATCAATCAGAATCAAGTTGACATCTTCAGGTTTTGTTCGAAAGAGAATAGTTGAAAGCCAGGCGTTGAGCATCACTGACTTACCGGATCCGGTGGTGCCGGCAATGAGCACATGGGGCATTCGGCTGATGCTTGCGGCGACTGGTTTTCCTGATACATCAAGGCCCAGAGGAACCAGCAGAGGATCGGTATTGTCAGAAAATACCGGTGAACTCAGCATCTGCTTTATCGTCACAATCTGCGCTTTTACATTGGGAATCTCTATACCCACGAGTGATCTTCCGGGGATAGGAGCCTCAATTCTTACCTGACCGGTCGGTGCGGCAAGAGCGAGTGCCAGGTCATTGGAAAGAGCGGTGATTTTGGACAACTTGGTACCCATCGTAATCTCCAATGCGTATTGGGTGACCGTAGGACCAAAGTTTACCTCAGAAACTCTTGCCCGTACACCAAAGCTATCGAGGGTTTTCTCGATGATATCCGCATTTTTTTTGACATCACCACGGTCAGCATCCTTTTGAAGGACGTCATGTAGAAGTGATAACGGCGGGTATACCCAGGTAGATGATGTCGCCTGAGAAAGTGATTTCATCACCAGATCCTTATCAACGTTGGCAATTTCAGACTGCATCGGCGCGGTTGCAGCAATCGGTACCGCGGCTTTTGGTTTATCAAGGATGGCTTTATCTTTAATAAAGTTACTGTCATCTTTTCCTTTTAAGTCCTGGAGAATTTTGGGATCACCTTTAAAAGCTCCTGAAACGGTATGATCTTTGACAAACGTACCGGTACCTTTGACCACCTTCATGACAACTAATAAGAAAACATCGAGTGAGGTATCAAGAAAAAGAATGAGTCCGATGATAAAAGAAACAATCAGAATAAGAAACGCCCCGATACCGGTAAAATCCAGCGCCAGGTTTTCGATAATTGCTTTCCCCCATTCACCTGACCTGAATACTCCTAAAAAGGAAATAAAAATAAGAAGAATACCGATAGTGACATTTGCTTTCACAAACTTCAGTTTTCTGGTGTTGAAAAAGTGTCCGGAAAATATGAGCAGGATGAAAGGAACCAGAATCGCGAATATTCCAAACTTCTCACTCACCAGCTCATTTAAGGTATTGAGTATTCTCCCTCCTTCTTCAGAAGGTGAAAGAACATGGAAAAAAGATATCAGGAGTATTGCACCGGTAGTGGCGAATCCTAAGCCAACGATATTAAAGATTGTTTTTGTGTTTAGTTTGAATTTAAAGAAGGGAATTTTAACAAGCGATCTCCGACGTGCCATATGGATACATTGTAGACGAGGAAAAATGTAAAATCAATGAAGATTCGCTTAAGCGCTCAGCGAAAAACGTGAAGCGTAAAGAATCAAATGACAAAATCCCAATATCAAATCAATATCAAACATCAAAATCTTAATGTCAAATGTGTTTATTTGAACTTTAGTATTGGGATTTGACTTGTCATTGGAGCTTTGTCATTTGTTATTAGTGTGAACGCTTGACGCTTCTCGCTTAACGCCTTACTTTTACTTCAGAAGTCTCAAATTAATCCGCCCCTGATTGTCAATCTGGATGACTTCAACTTTGACCTTCTGTCCAATCTTGACGACTTGACTGGGATCTTTCACGAAACCTGGCCCCATTTTGGAAACATGGATCATCCCATCTTTTCCCGGAAGAATCTCAACAAACGCACCGAAGGGAAGCATACGAAGCACCGTTCCCTCAAATACTTCTCCCGGTTGTACCTGTCGGGTAACATTTCGAATATGGTTTGCTGCTTCTTCAACTTTTTCCTTATTGATACCCGAAATACTGACCTTCCCGTCATCAGAAATATTGATCTCTGTCTGGGTACGGGCGATAAGTGCTTTTATATTTCTCCCTCCTGGACCAATGATTTCTCCTATTTTGTCCTGCGGTGGAGTAAGAACAACCACTGTTGGCGCATACTGTGAGACTGATTTGCGCGGGCCGCTGATGACTTTATTCATGTGTTCAAGTATCGTGAGCCGCGCTGCTTTTGCTTGGGCGAATGTGTCTTTAATCATCTGAGCGGTGAGCCCTTTGTTTTTTACATCAAGTTGAATGGCGGTAACACCTTCAGTGGTACCGGCAATCTTAAAATCCATCTCACCCGCGAAGTCCTCCAGCCCGACAATATCAGTCAAAATCGCGTACTCATCATCGCTTTTTGCAACAATCCCCATCGCAACTCCCGCAACCGCCGTTTTGATCGGTACCCCTGCGTCCATGAGAGCAAGAGCGGAACCACAGATTGACCCCATCGAAGACGAACCGTTCTCGGCAAGAATCTCAGAGACAACGCGAATCGCGTACGGGAATTCTTCTGTTGTCGGAAGCACCGGTTCAATACCTTTCTCAGCAAGCGCCCCATGACCAATCGCTCTCCGGCTCGGCGTACCCATACGCCCAACCTGTCCGTAGGAATACGGAGCGTCAGAGTAATGGTGGATGTAGCGTTTTGCTTCTTTACCTTCAGGGCCTTCTATGAGCTGCTCAAGGCTCAGCGATCCTAAGGTGACAACCGATAAAATCTGTGTCTGACCCCGTTGAAAAATTGCTGATCCATGGGTGCGGGGTAACACTGAAGTTTCTACGTAGAGTTTTCTCAACTCGTCAAACTTCCTGCCGTCCGGCCGCTTTTTTGACTCGAGGATATTTTTTTTGACATTTTGATAATTATACTTTGTGATTGCCGCGATAATCTGTTTTTTATCAAACTTCCCTTCCAGATCCTGATAGAGAGCGTCAATCACCGCGTCCTGCGTCGAACTGCCGCTTCCCTCGGCGCTTGCCGATTCCTGAATTGCTTCTTTAAGCTTATCGGCGTATTTTCGTTTAATCAGCTGTATTATATCTTCAAAGGTTTCCTCGACAGGCTCCGCATCTTTTGTCTTGCCAAGTTTTTTGCGAAGCGAAGTCATAAAGCCAATGACTTTCCTGTTTTCTTTTTTCGCAAGCTCGATCCCTTCCTGAATGATGGCATCATCAACCATTTCCGCTTTTGTTTCAATCATGAGCACCTTATCTTTGGTGGTTGAAACCATAAGATCAAGCAGTGAAAATTCCTGCTCGGCTTCACTGGGATTCAGAATCAACTCACCTTTCGTATTCTCTTCATCCTTTACATACCCCACTTTCATCGTCGCGATAGGACCATCCCAGGGAATACTGGATAGGTAAACCGCCGCGGACGTCGCGATCGCGGCAAGCACATCGGGAGAATTGACTCCGTCAACTGAAAGAAGAGTGACTATAACCTGTACCTGTTTCTTATATGTTTTTGGGAAAAGAGGACGGATTGATCGGTCAATCAGGCGTCCGATAAGGACCGCTTCATCTGACGGTCTCCCTTCGCGTTTTACCCATCGGGATCCTTTGATGAGACCTCCAGCATAGAGTTTTTCTGCATACTCAACGGTAAGGGGAAAATAATCAATCGCCGGATTCTCCGGGCCGACCGCGACGGTAACAAGTACCGCAGTATCTCCCAGTTTGGCGTACACTGACATATTAACCGCCTGAGCGAGTTTGCCAAACTGAAGCATGAGCGTCTGGCCGTCTATTTCTATCGATTCTTCTATTACATTCATTACGTTTGAGAAAATATCAAATATCAAAAATTAAAAATCAAAAAGTAAAAATATTTGATATTTACTATGTATTTTTGCTCTCGTCCTGAAGCTCGAGCCGAAGGCTGTTTGATATTTGATTTTTGACATGGAGATTTTATATTTTTTACTTCTTCAGATCAAGCTTGTCAAGCAAACCCTTAGATCGCTTTTCGTCGAGCTTTTTCAGGTAGTTTATAATTCTCCTTCGCTTCGCGATCACTTTTAAAAGACCACGACGGGAATGGTTGTCTTTTTTATTTTCTCCAAGATGTTCCGTCAGACGGTTGATTTTCTGTGTTAAAAGAGCAACCTGTACCTCGGGAGAGCCAGTATCGCCTTTCTTCTGGGAAAACTGGGCAATAAGCTTCTGTTTATCATCGGGCAACTTAACCATAGTTTGTCATTATAATGGATAAAGGGGTTAGTTTCAAGGGTTTTATGAAAAAACAGCACGTTTCAAGGAAACAAATCGCGAAATTCATCAGCATCGTCTGTCTCTTGGGAGTCATACTTTTTATTCTCCTGCGGGTACCTCCTGCTAACTCAATCATATTATTTACGACTATTCATTTAATTGGTGTTTTCGTTTATCTTTCGAGCACGTTCTTTGTCAGAAAACGGTACGCCCTGCTCATATCATTAACACTTATCATTTTCTTTACTATAAATAGTATCGTAGGATTCCAAGTTCCAAACACTTTGCTTCTGGTATCAGCTATAATAGGGGTCATCTTATTAATACGGGATAAAAACCCATGAACACAGCTATTTATCTTTCAACATCAATCCCCTATGTCAACGCGACACCGCATATCGGATATGCCCTGGAAGCAGTACAGGCAGATACCTTAGCCCGGTATTACCGGAATATTTTAGGTTATGACGTTTTTTTCTCCTCAGGAACTGATGACAACGCGATTAAAAATGTAGAGTCTTCAATAAAACTGGGCGTTACCCCGCGCGAGCTTGTCGACAGAAACTCAAAGGCGTTTGAACAGTTAAAAGAAATATTAAATCTGTCCTTTGACAAGTTTATTAAAACATCTTCGGCGGAACATTTTCAAGGAGCTCAGAAGTTTTGGCAGCGGTGTAAAAAAGAGGATTTTGAACTCAGGGATTATACCGGACTCTACTGTGTCGGGTGTGAAACATTTTATAAAAAAGGAGAATTTGAAAATAATATCTGTCCCCTTCACAACCGGCAGCTTGAGGTCGTTACGGAAAAAAACTGGTTTTTCAGATTAAGCGCGTATCAAACTCGTCTGGAGAAACTGCTTGAAAATAATGAGATCCAGATTTTTCCTGAACACCGGAAATCAGAACTTTTGAATTTTCTGAAACAGGGGTTGGAGGATATATCAGTATCCCGGCCAAAGGAGCGAACCAAAGGGTGGGGTGTACCGGTACCAGGCGATCCGGATCAGATCATGTATGTATGGTTTGACGCTCTCACCAATTATATAACTACTCTTGATTATGCAAATGACGGTCCGCTCTTTCAGAAATTCTGGCTCAACAACACCGACCGGTACCATATCATTGGTAAAGATATCATCAAGTTTCATGCGCTTTACTGGCCTGCTATGTTGTTATCTGCCGACCTTCCGCTCCCCACCAAATTATTTGTCCATGGATTTATCACCGTTGAGGGACAAAAGATGAGCAAATCTATAGGGAATGTCGTCGACCCTTTTTCGTTAGCTGAGAAATACGGTACCGATCCGGTCAGGTACTTTCTCTTACGGGAAATTCCCTCGCTGGGCGATGGAGACTACTCTGAAAGCCGGATGCTTGAAGTTTATGACGCCGAGCTTGCTAATGAGTTGGGAAACCTTATCTCGCGACTTACCACCCTGGCCGAGAAAAACCGCTATGAACGCCTCGATACGGAAAAACTTCAGGACGAGCGAACGATCCCCCATCTTCAGCATATCGAAAACTTCGAGTTTAATAAAGCGCTCGAACAGATACTATCACTGGTCAAAAATCTCAATAAGCATATCAATGAGGTTGAACCGTGGAATAAACCAGGCTCAGAGCTGGCGTCTTTTTTTGATCAGACCATCGCTGACCTTCACCAGATTGGCACACTTCTCCGGCCTTTTCTTCCTGAAACAGCAAAAAAAATACTTGCGGCTACCACCGGGAAAATACGTAAAGCACCACCATTATTTCCCCGAAAATGAAATTTGCTACAATAATGTGATATGCGAGAATTTCTCTCCCGATTCCACCGATTGAAGTATGTAAAGAGAACCGTTATTGGTATTCTGCTTTTTATCACGGGGGCATTTGTCTATTTCTACGTGTTTCACCAGCTCCCTACTCCCTACAAACTCAAAGACTATAAAGCAATCCCGCTCTCCACTCATATTTATGACCGCGACGGGAAACTACTGTATGAGGTATTTAAAGAACAAAACAGAACACCGATAAATCTGAAAGATTTACCGGTATATGTCGGCCAAGCTTCAATTGCCGTTGAGGATAAGGATTTTCTAAGTCATAAAGGCATATCGCTCTTCAGCGGTATCTTT
>CAZHGF010000004.1:24466-26459 GCA_964531945.1 uncultured Gammaproteobacteria bacterium
GAGCTATCAAAGACATGATTCTTGAGAAAAACCTGCAAGGTGGTTCAACCATTACTCAGCAACTCGTCAAATCCGCGCTTCTTACTCCGGAAAGAACGATTCAGAGAAAGATCAAAGAAATAGTCCTTGCTCTCTGGACTGAGCAGATATTTTCAAAAGATGAGATTCTTGAGCTGTATCTGAATCAAGTACCCTATGGAGGATCATCGTATGGCATAGAAGAAGCAGCAAAAACATTTTTTGACAAGCACGCGAAGGAGCTTTCACTCTCTGAGGCAGCGCTCCTGGCCGGCTTACCTCAGGCGCCTTCACTTTATTCACCGTTTTCAAATCCTGACGCTGCAATCCGACGGAGAAATGAAGTTCTGAAAAAAATGCGAGAGCAGGGATATGTTTCTGAAGAACAAAAAATTGAATCGCAGCAGGAAGACCTGAATATCACTCCGCCGAAAACTGCTATCAAAGCTCCCCATTTTGTATTTTATGTAAAGCAGCTTTTAGAAGAACTCTACGGCACTCAAGAAGTCGAGGAAGGTGGCTTAAGAGTGTACACTACCCTTGACCTTGAGATTCAGGAAGAAGCAGAAAAAGTGGTAAAAGAAGAGATTGAGAAACTCGAAGACCTGGTTGTCACGAATGGTGCCGCTCTCGTCACAAGACCACCAACGGGTGAAATACTGGCGATGGTTGGTTCCGCGGACTACTTCGCAACCGGATCAGGCGCATATAATGTGACGACTGCCCTTCGACAACCGGGATCAGCTATCAAACCGTTAAACTACGCGGTCGGTATTGACCGGAGACTCGTCACCGCAGCGACCACCTTTCTTGACGTACAAACCTGTTTTTCAAGCGCGATCGAGAAATACTGTCCGGTAAACTATGATGGAACATTCCATGGCCCAGTACAGCTACGCTTTGCTCTTGCAAATTCTTTTAATATCCCGGCGGTTAAAATGCTGGCAATGAATGGGCTGGAAAGCTTCATCGCGACAGCGTCTGCGCTTACCATCACTTCATTCAAAGATCCCTCAAACTACGGCCTCTCCATCACACTCGGCGGTGGAGAAGTCCGAATGACCGAATTTGCTCAGGCGTTTGCCGCATTTCCCAACAGAGGGAAGCCGCGAAAGCTCAACGCCATATTAAAAATAGAAAACAAAGTAGGGAAAGAACTCTATAAGTTTGAAGACTTTAACTATGTTGCCGATGTAAAAGCACCGCTTCGCTATCCCAATTTCCTGGCGATACCCGGAAACAAAGTTTTCTCTCCGGAGACGACATTCATCATCTCTCATATTCTCCTGGACAATTATGCCCGATCCCAGGCGTTTGGAACCTCATCCTATCTCGTGATTCCGAAAAAAGCAGTATCGGTTAAGACCGGTACGACCGATGATAAAAAAGATAACTGGACCATCGGGTATACCCCGAATTTCCTCACCGTCGTATGGGTAGGAAATAATGACAATACGCCGATGCATCCTTATCTCACTTCAGGTATCACGGGAGCTGCACCCATATGGAATAAGATCATGAGTTTTGTGTTAAAAGATCAGCCTGACCTTATGCCGATCCGTCCGGAGACGGTAGTTGGAAAACAGGTATGCAGTCTTACCGGCATGATTGCTGAAAAAAAAGAAGGCCAGGAAGAAAACCAGCAGGATGGTTGTTCTCCCCGATTTGAGTACTTTATCAAAGGTACTGAAGCGACAAAGTCCGCAATCATGAGGCAGGTGGTCCCGGTTACCAAGGACTCGGATAAATTAGCGCGGCCATCTGACCCCAACGATCCGAACATAGAGATGAAAGAAAAAACCGTATTGAAAGACGGATTCTCAACCTATTGTGTTGACTGCGCCCACGACCCCACCACGACGCCGAGACCCTAGCGTATATTTATGCATAAGTTACGAAACATATGGCACTCCCAAGAGATTTCGTAACGTATGAAAACAGGAGTGCCGATGCAGATCTGCAATGATCGCGACTG
>CAZHGF010000005.1:0-15289 GCA_964531945.1 uncultured Gammaproteobacteria bacterium
TGGGGCAACAAAAACGGTATACGATTGAGTGCCAATAGGTTTACCATCTAACGTAAAACCTTCCCGTATGTCATAACCACTGTCTTTAACAGACTTGCTCATCCTCTCAATTTGAGCTATCGCATTCGCATCACAAAACCACATCGCATCCATAAGTAATCGAATCGGAACCCGTGCCGCATCCCACCCATACACATATTTTTGTTGAGGATTGGGACAAGGACTGCCGTCAACGTTTGCCCAATCAGGGAGAAAACCGGTCTTACCGGCTGCGCTTCTGTTATTAATATTGTTAATGATCCGATACGTCTCAGCTACTACTGACAACCATCGCTGATCTCTCGTAACTTGAGAAAAAATACGGTAGTAAGCGGGAGCAAAATAGGAAGGGTTAATCACTCCACCCCAGGTATCCGCCGGATTGAGCACATACGTTCGAGAATCAACGAGATTGGTCATAATACCTGCGATGAGTGATTGCGCATCGTTTGAGAAATTTCCCCATTTCTTATCCGCAATAAGAAGAGCGAATGCCATGTCTTCGTTGGCATCGGTTGCTGAAGCAGTATCTTTAACCGTGTTACGAGCATCAATAAGCCACGACATCAGTCCATTCGCTTTTAAATGACTTTTTCCGTATCCCCACAAGCCATCAAACGTTTTTTTGTCTCCGGCGACAGCGGAGAATAACATCCCGTAACCAATTGCCTCAGACACTGTTTCATTATTTTGTTCAGGCAGGATTACCCGTAGATGACCGCCCGAGCCGTCTGCTGTGACTAAATCTTGTCTCCATTGATTGTATCTTTGTGTAAACTCCACTCTCGCGGCTTCTTTTTCTTGAGGAGTTGAAAAATCACAATAATGTAATGATGTTAATGACGGTACTAGAATAGTTTCCCGTGATTTAGATTGAGTAAGTGCCGGTGGTAAAGCAGTTGCTTCTGGTTTCTCGGGTAACATTATCGCTCCTGGTGAAGATGTAACCTCTGCCATGTTTAATCCAGAAGATATTCCCGGGGACTGGGTAGGAACACCAGACGTTCGTGGTTGAGGAGCGCATCCCGATAAAAGCCCCAATAAACCAACAGCTCCACTTCCGACAGCTTTTCTTCGAGTTAACGTTAATCCGTTATCTGAACTCTCTGCCCATCTTGGAATATCTTTCATTTTTCAAATGTAATCAACAAACGTAATAAATCAGTACTAAGGAAGAAAAAACAATGTAATAAAAATCACCCCGCACACCTATCATTTTCTTACCAAACTATTATTTGCTTTTTATACTCACTATATTTAAAAACGGTATACTGGATAGGTTATGCACTTTTATTCGTTCGGAAAAGGAATTGTAATCTCTGTCATTATTGGGGTAATAACTTTACTCACCCCTCTACAGGCGTTGGCGGTACGTGACATTCTCATACCTTCCGGAACCAACACGGTCTGGCACGGCGTCTTTTTACCGCAGAGAAGAACTATCAGTACCAATCAAATTACCACGTTTGAAAACCAGGCTGATAAAAAAATCGCGGCGCAAATGTATTATGTCGGCTGGTACATAAATGCATGGGATAATGTTCAGCGGCAGATCAATGTTTGGGAACCCTTGGGTATCAAAACCCATGTTGTCTGGGAACCGAACTTGAAAGGGAGGAAAAATAATAATACGCTCGATGCTGTGTTAAACGGTTCACAAGACGCAGTTATCACAGACTTTGCGAATAAAGCGAAAACCTATGGTAAACCATTTTTCCTTCGATTCGCCCATGAAATGAACGGCAACTGGTATGAATGGAGCGGTGCGCAGACGGGGAGAGATCCGAAAAAGTATGTTGATGCATGGCGGTATGTATGGAATAAGTTTCAAGAAGCAGGAGCAACCAATGCGATATGGGTGTGGAGCCCGAATGCCTGGAATGTGCCAAATGAATCATGGAATGATCTTCGCAACTACTATTCGGGAGACCAGTATGTTGACTGGGTTGGGGTTGACTTTTTTGGGCTCAAGTTTGACAGCGTTGAGCCGGGGATTGCGATGGACCAAGTTTATAACCATTACAGTCATAAACCCATCATGGTATCAGAAACAGCGGCTGCAGATTGTCATAATTATATTTCCGGCGCAACGATGACCAAGGACCAGTGGATCAACAAATTTTTTGAAGCGCTCGCAAGCCGTCCGGCGATCCGTGGATTTTTCTGGTTTAATGAAGCAAAAGAAGCCGACTGGACCATCACTTCCTGCCCGAATCCTACGGCTCAAAACGCTTATCAAACCGGTGTATCAAACGCTCGATTCGTGACGAGATAACATTCTATACGTTATGAAGTCCAACTGAAAACAAGCGTGACTATTTGGTATTATAAGAGTAATGAATAAGCTGGCGATGCATCCGGAGATACGTGATTTCCTGATGCAACATGTAGTTGCGATAATAGCTACAAAAACGACTGACGAACGGTATCCTCATCTTGCCCCGGTATTCTACTTGACCAATCCTGATTTAATTTTGTATTTCATGTCTCATGAAGATAGCAACAAAATCAAGCATATATTAGTCAATCCCCGTATCACCATAGCAATCACCGACCAAGCTACTTTAACCACACTTCAATTAAAGGGAGTTGCAAACATCGTCGAGGACTCAGCCAAAAAGATCGAGATGCTGGACAAACTGCATCGGGTTTCAAATGAGGGAAGCGGAAAATCAATGCCACCTATTACAAAGCTTTCTGATAAACCACTCGTAGTATTTGAGTTTACCCCCGAGTGGTTTCGGTACTCTAATTTTTTAGGCAGAACAGCGATAGTTTATGAAGAAGGACTCGACGACTCATTATTGTAACAATAACCATCTCAGTTTTATTCCAGGATATTTTTCTACACTATTTTTCTTACACAATTCTTACAATTTTTATTTATTATCAGATATAGATGTATATTATATTTAGTCAGCAGTAATGATCTAATCTGCCACAAAGGGAATTCTCCTACACTCGTGTTGGAGAGTTTTATTTTTTCTGCGAATTATAAGTTATTACTAATCAGAAAGGAGGTGTAATCGTGGCTAAAGCATTAAGAGTCCTTATAGTCTTAGGTATGCTCGCAGCTGCATCCTTTACGATGGTCCAAGCTGCTTCTGCAAAACCATCAGATGGAACAAGACCAGGATGGGGATTTGGAGACAAGAACCATGTACATACTGGTCCTCCAGGACATAGTGTGCATCCTCATCCCTAATCGTCTCATTTGCAAAAAGAGGAGGGTCATTGCCGGGTATCTTTACCTGGCATTGACCGTATAAAGAATAAGTGAGACTACACAGGTCTTGATTGAAGTGGTGTTTGACTGTATCGAAGGAGATATAGAACAATATAATAGAGCGTTATCCTATCTATACAATCAAGGGTGAGTAATATCTTCAGTAAGTGAGGGTGAACCGGGACGAAGTTCTGCAGTATTCCAACAGGATTACCCGCTCGGTGTTTGTTCATACTCTCCGAAAAAATAAGATAAGAAAGAAGTAGAATAATAATCGCAGCACTAAAGGAAATAATGGTCGATACCGTCCCCAATTCCAGTGTTTTAACATAGACAAGCATTCCTCCGCCTATACTCAAAGCAAGAATATAGAGCCAATCATTTTCATGAATTTTATCCAGAATAATATGCATGGTCTTCTTTCCCGTCACTACCTTAAGCATTCCTCCCGTTACTATCACTCCTAATAATATATTTAAGTTGAAAAAATTGTTAACAAAACCTTTTTGAATATTTTCAAGCAAAAGAAGAATAAGATAGGTTGCAAATGATATTTGAAATAACTCCGCTGAAACAATATGTATTATTCTTTTCATATATTTTTTCCTCAACTACTTATTTTCTCTTACGGAATAAATAAATAACATTTACAAACGCAATAATAACGAGGACTTCGATTAATACCGAGATTGTGGTAATTTTGATACCAAACATACTCATGTAAAAAGCACCAAGCGGAACAACTACGAGTGATAATGAAACAGAAAGAGCTATCCGCTCAATACTATTGAGCGTCTTCACGCTAAAAAACACGAGTGACAAACAAAATCCGGGCAAAAACAATATATATATAACGGCAAAAACAGTAGTGATAATGGTAAGGATGTTGGTCATAGGTTTCCTATTAAGGGATCTTTGTACAGATTGACCTCAATATTTTTAATGATAATCCGGCCGCCGCTTGCTTTTATTCCCGGTGATCTGATTGCCCAACTCAACTTTGAGTCTTTCACTACCGCGCTCCCTAAATCAAAAGTAACTTCAGCACTATGCCAGTCGCCTATTTTTTTTGAAAGATGATAATCAGTTAAAATATAATCAACAAACGCTAAATCAGATGCTTCAGTAATTGGCACTATCTGATAGAAATTAGGGGTAAAAAACTGCTCCTGGTCAAATGCGAAATAACCAAGTTTTGCTTTCAGAACAACATTACTCTTAGGAAGACCTATTTGTATAGGTATATTTTCAGTTGGAGTTGTTTCTTCTTTCTGAGTTTGAAAAAGTTTGAGAACTTTATCTCCCAAACTGATCGATTGAAACGATTCATCATGATAGGTGAGGGCAGATAATGTTATCCCTTTCATCACAAGTTTCGTCTCGGACGTTCTGTCTATTATTTTTGGGTATACCTCTGCGTTATTTACCGGGAAAACCGGACTTTCAAATACTATCTTGTGAAGATTGGTGGTAATCCGTTTGGTGATGACATCAGGAGACGCATCGATCACTACTTTATAGATACCTGGTTCTGGTAACCCTGGTCCCGGATTTTGAATCAATAATTCTTGAGAAGGAGCTACTCTGTGAGATGCGGTTTGTATCCCATCATCATCAACGGTAGCTGTATAAACAACATCACTGTCTTTATATACCTTAACCACCATAACATCAGGATCTTCATACCAGTTGAGATCCTGTTTTTCAATCTTCATTTTAAACGGTTCGTTTCTGACGTAAACATATAAAATATGTCTACCCCGTAGGGGGGTATCTATCATTGTTTCTTTTGTTGAAGGCATGTAATCGGGAAGAGATGGGAAAGCGGCTATATCTTTATCATAATTATACGTACCAATCACTCTATCCCGTGGAAGATCATATAAAAATTCGTCAGTAGAGTTATAATGCCATTCGCGCTGATACAATACCGGATCATCACCAATTCCTTCCCAGTTCGCATCATTTAATAGAGGAGAGTGGAGTGTCTTGGTGTAAAAATGCCATTTTTCTTCATCTTTAAATCCAGCGTACAGCTCTTGATTTGGAGAGGAGCTTCGAAATGTAACCTTTACCGTAGCGCGATCAAACTTGATGGGCATCTCCGTCGAAAAGTAAACGAAATCATCCCTTATCTCCTCAAGTCGCTCACCCTCAACAAAGAAAGAGGCGACCCTGCTTTCAGGACCGAGGGGAGTGATTCCTCTTTCATTTCCTGATTGATATCGATAATGAACACCAAATGGAGAAAAGTTACTAAAAACAATATATACAATTAATCCTGTCGCAACCGTCACCAATGCCATGTGACTGACAATACGAATATCTGCAAGATTTTTCATAAGGATCTGAAACGGGTTATAAAATGCCAATCGTCAATAGTTATTTCTTTTAGTACAACAAGAAAAATAATATAGAGTGCAAAAAGACACACATAAAGGAGAGGGAGAAGAAATAAGGGCACCGGGAGATAAAAAGCTGCTATATACAGTACAAGAGATGAACCAATAATTTTGATAAGACTCCATAACGACACAAGTACGTGAAAACGCCTATACACTATAAAAGCTGCTAAACACGTTGCCAATACCGCTGAACCAGTTGTTGCCACTGCCGCGCCTTGAATTCCCATAAGAGGAATTAAAACGATAGAAAAAGGAACACATGCGAGTACTCCTATTCCCGCAATAACCAGTGAAACTATCGTAGCTCCCGATCCATTGAGAATGCTGGTAAGAATGCTCAATATGGTCAAAAATCCAAAGCCAAAAATAAGAATAGAAAGGGTACTGGCAGCGGGAATATAGGCATTTGAGAAGAGAAGTTGTATTAACTGGTGACTTGTTGCAGAAATGAGAAGTATCCCGGGAATGAGGAGTAAAAGAATCACACGAAGAGACATCGCGATAAGTCGTCTCGTTCTTTCAGGAGCGTTCTCACTGACGCTTCTCGTGATACCGGGAAACAGCACGAGTGAAAACGCGCTCAAGCTAAAAAAAGGAATTCTTGCAATATTCTGACTCGCAGTATAGTATCCTGCAGCTTCTTTTGTCTTGACGAGCGCTTTTACAAAGAAGAGATCGATAGATTGTTGTAATGTTGAAAACAAGGTTAAACCGATAAAAGGTAATGAAAAAATGACAAGTGTTTTGTAGGGGAGATGCATGGGTTTCTTAAGGTGAGGAAAATGGAAAGTAAACAGTAATACTACGAATGGAGCAATGATAAAGCCGGTAAACGCTCCATTCAGAGAAAAAAAATAAGCGAGAATCGCAACACATATAACTTTAGCAACTGAATAAATGATACTCATGACTGCTTGCCGACTGAAATTATGAAGACCGTTGTAATAACCAAGGTATAACGAGTACATACCATAAAAAGGGAAAATGAAGGACGACAACCGAATATACGAAGCTAATGACGAATCTTGAAAAAGAGATGAAAGAGTATCAGCTGCCAGGAAGTAAAAACCAGTGATTACTACTATTGAAATAAACTGGATGGAGAGTGCTGTCTTAAGTATTTCTTCTGATTTCGATTTGTCAGATGCAATTTGTTTGGAAACAACATTCGGTAAACCCGCAGTCAAGATCAAGTTAACAGCACTCCATAATGCTATTACTAATCCGTATGTTCCATAGAGAACCGGCCCAAGACTTCTTCCTAAAAATATGTTGATGAGGTAACCAGAAACTAAAAAGATACACGATGAAAGTGTCAAGGAGATGGCGCCTCGTGCTAAGTGGGTTTTCATATTTTTCGCTTTAGATACTGAAATGCTAAAGAAAGGGGAATTTTCAGTAACCAAACAATAAAAAAATAGAAAGGTTTATGTTCTAAGAGGAAAAGACCGACACTCGTTAAATATATTTTGTATTTTTTTCCATTGGATAAGAGAGATCTGAAATTTTTTTTCTGATCATGCACATCATGAAATACGGTACTTTTTGTAAAAACCTGCAGCTTATACCCTTTTTGTTTTATCCGCAATGAGTAATCGATATCTTCAACATACATAAAGTATTTCTCATTGAACAAACCCGTTTCTGCCGCAATTTGAAGTGGAATAAACATCACGCATCCGGTAAGAGCATCGACTTCTTTTAATTCGTTTGTCGTAGCGTTAAAGTACTGACCTTTATCAATATGCTCACCAACTCCATACCGCAGTGAAAAAAGGAGTTCTTTATCAGAATATAATTTTGTACCGATCCACCAAATCTTATGATCGGGGTAAAGAATTTTCGGTCCCGCTGCCCCTATATTCTCATATGTTTTAAAAACACAAGCGCCGTTTTCTAAGAGATCTTGCGTGCACGAAACGTCTGGATTGAGCAATAATAGTACTTCAATATCGCTCCTAAGAAGAGCTTTTTTAATTCCCCTATTGACTGCCTTTGAAAATCCAGTGTTTATATTATTTTCAAGTACCTCAGTTTTTTCCCGTAGCGAAGTATTATCCTCAAGAAATGTTCTTATCGTGCTGAGTGTCCTGTCAGAAGAATTATTATCAATAATGCATAATTGATAATTTTGATTACTTTGACGCAGGATTGAGCTCATACACCGAGTAATTGAGTCCTGATTATTGTAGGTAACGATTATGATATATATTTTATTTTTCATTGTTTGATGGTTCAATGGTTCTATGGTTAAAGTGGTTTAACAGTTAACCATGTAGCCATATAACCATTGAGCAATTGAACCATAATTATTACTATGAACGGTGCTTGCCCCTCGAAGCCCTCGCCTCGCGCCTGCGTCGACGGCCAGGCGCGCCAGAGTCGACGCCAGGCTCTGCGAAGCAGCGGGTTGGCGAAGTGGGGAACCATGAACCCATAACACATAACGTTTCGCTCTTAAGCGCTTGACCCTACTGATAATGCATCACATAAATTTTCCCTGATGTGTTTTCTTTTAAGAGTTTGAAATACTGAGAGTTGTCAAGAGATTTCAGAAATCCGTTAGATGGTGTTATTCCTGCCCAGTTTGTATACTTCATGAAGCGGTCGTTATAGATAATCAGATATTTAATCTGATACCGTCTTAATACTTCTGCTGCGTCTCTCTCATCAAGACCTAAAAGAGCTTCAAAAAGGTCGCTAGCGCCATACGGATTTGCCCATACGGTTGTGTGAGTGGTATAAAAAGCGCTTTCATAGGGTAATGGAGATGCAAGCGTATAAGCGCTTCGTGTCTCACTTTTTACTGCGTCATATAATTCCTGCAGTTCACTACTCCGATTCTTATTATAGGCACGGTAATATCCATAATCGTCTCGAGAAATCGTGTCAATAATTCCACCGCTGAAATTTGATAAAGTATACATAACAAGCAGTGCTACGAAGAGACTGACAGCATGTCGATTGATACGGAGTAATAGAGCAGTACTGATGATATAAAACATAGTAACTGAAGGCATGACAATGAGCGGAAGCGCATACCTTGGTCGAGCAAGGTAGTAGAGGAGAAAATAAAATGAAACAAGAAATATGAGCACCAAAAGATCCGTTATTTTTCTCATTTTAATTACTCTTATCAAGAGAATAATCAAGAGAATTCCTGTAAGTGCTGCCCATGAAATAGATGTGGCACTGTCTTGAATAATCCATGCTGATGTATTATTAGAGAGATCCCGCCAGGTAAGTATTTCATCCTCCCTCCTACCCTTATTCAGAGTACCCCACAGTTTATCTCCCTCTATTGCCTTTATTCCCAATAAATTCCTTACCGGCGTTTCTATGAGCTGAACAATTTTTGGCTGGTTATCTCCTGCGTAGAGGATTGAACCAGTAGAATAAAAAAGTTGCAGCATCGGTCCAGCTGAGATGAGTACGAAAAACAATACCCCAATGAAAATCTGCTTGAATGATTTATGTAACCGATAGCTAAAATATATAAGCAATACGAAAACAGGAAATGCAAAGAGCCCTTGTTGTTTTATAGCAAGCGATAATCCAAAAAAAAGTGAAGCAACATAAAAATTACTCAAATTTTTATCTTTGACATATTTTATTGAGTAAGTAAGGGCGACAAGCACTGAAAGCACCAGACTTGTTTCCATAAAGTATTTAGAAGAGAAATCTAGAAAATATACATTGAATGCTAAGATGCTTATCCCAAGAACAATTGCGGTTAAATTTTTATGTAAGTTGTAAAGAATAATCGTAAGAAAGATAAGACATAAAACTCCGTAGAGGACCGGCAAAATCAAGAACGCTGTTGTCCCGATATACATATAGAGGAGCGCTCCGGTAAGATGAAAAACCTGAGGATAAGCGATCGGAAAATTATTCTTTTCGTTCGCCAGGAGATAAGAAGTTGAATCGATAATCTTCTCTTTTTCGTAAATTTCGCGGGAAACTAACGCGTGAAAAGCAGCATCTCCTTCTATTCTGTTGGAAAAACTAATAAACAAGGCCAGGATAAAAAAACCCAGGATAATAGATCCCAATAAAACATGATGACTTTTAGCAGTAATCAGGTTACCCATGGTTTTCTTTAATGGTATTTTTAGTTACTGTCATTCTTATCCGGCATCTTCTGCAGAACTTACTGATAAATGATGAAAATACTGTCTTCCGATATCATGCCAAGAAAAATATTGCAGAGTAGTTTTTCTTACCGCATCTCTGTTGAGATTACAATTATTTATAGCGGAAATCATTTGAGGCGGATTATTCGGATTAACGAGTATTCCTGTTTTATTATGTATGACAGCGTCTGCGATACCTTCGATGTTATTTGCGATAACAGGAATACCAGCAGACGATGCTTCAAGAGCAACAATACCAAATCCCTCGATGGTATGATCAATCTTTATATTGGGCATGATAAAAAGATCCGCGGCGTTATAAATGACCTTCAAGTGGTAATCAGAAATTTTTCCAAGAAGAATTACTTGCCCATGCAGTCTCAAAGTCTTAACTAAAAGCTCTATCCTTTTTTTTTCCGGTCCTTCTCCTATTACGAAATAGATTATGTTTTTATCAAGTCTGGGTAAAACATTTTTTATAAACCAGAAGACACCTTTTCTTTTCACCAAACGTCCAACAGTAATGACAACTTTTTTATTTCTGAGGTCTTTTTTTATTATGTTTGATAATTCTTTTCGATCTGCAGACGTGGTGAGCGCATCTGGATAAACTCCACAGGGAATTATGGTACACTTGCTTCTTGGGATTCCTCTTTTGATACATTCCTCAAGAGTAGCTTTACTAATACATATTATTTTGTCTAATCTGGATACACAACGCGGCACTATGAATTGATAACCAGGAAAGTTAAAAGTAATGTCCAAACCAACAACGGTCACTGTCGTTCGTATACCAAATATGGTTTTTAAGAGCAACCCAAGCGGAGAGAGCAGCGCGTCACCAATATGAATGTGGTTTATTTTCTCTTTGAGAATTAGCCGTAATGATTTAATAAGTGCGGTAGGGATGAAATAAGGAAGATACTTCTGCGATTTCCCCCAGGTAATAAGAGAAGTTTCAGCGTGTTTTGGAAATTCCTGTGCAAGCGCATAACTTAATTTTTCCATACCTCCTACCATAGGAGGATATTTTCTTGTAATGTATAGCAATTTCATACGGGAAAATGATAACCAGTTAAAAACAGTTGTAAACAGTTTTGTGGAACTGACTTGAACTGTTTCAAACTGACTATGACTGATTTCAAATGTTTCTAATTACTCAGGAAGATGCTGTTTTCCTTACGAAACGTGCGATTAATCAACTGAGACTTTCGTGGTCGTTTCGATGCAAATCTCCGACCGAAACTCATCTCAAGAAACTTTATTCGGCGTAAACCATTTTCCAGGAGCTTCCGGTTGATACCGATAAGATCTGCGACTAAACCGGTCATGCAGATTTGAAAACCCACCATTATGGCAATTGCCGCAAAAATCAGTGATTGGATATGACCGCCTCCGGTGCCGATCAAAAAGTAATATATAAACCGAAGAGCTGCCAAGACTCAGATGAAAATCATAGAAGCTCCCGCAATGACAAATACGGTCAAGGGTCGGTACATAGTATAAATCCGAATCATGGCGGCACTGCTGTGGCGGATGTGCTGAAAGATACTTTTAAAAAGACGGGATTTCCGTGTTGGTGGATTCGTATTGACAGGAATACTTTCAATCGCAATCCGTTTATACTGAGCTTGGATAATCGTCTCGATAACATACGAAAAGTCAGTTACAATATTGAGCTCCAATGCTGCACTTCGTGAATAGGCGCGAAACCCTGATACCGCGTCAGGCACGTGGGTACCGGAAAGTTTTCGCACCACGCTTGAGCCAAGATTCTGAAGGATTTTTTTCAGCGGTGAAAAATGAGCTATCTTTGCGGTCTGGCGATCAGCTATCACAATCTCCGCTTTCCCCTTGAGAATTGGCCTAATGAGTCGTGGTATGTCCTGCTGGGGATACTGATTATCAGCATCAGTATTAACAATAATGTCTGCATCCATCTGCAAAGCGTAGGAAATACCATTCGCGAAAGACGCCGCGAGTCCTCGGTTTTGAGGATGGCGAATAATATGATGTACTCCTAATCTCCTTGCTATTTGAGATGTTTTATCTGATGACCCATCATCGACCACCAGAATTTCTATCTGATCAACGCCCTCAATACTTTTCGGTATGGTATGTACGACAAGCGGAAGAGTTTTTTCCTCATTGTAACATGGTATCTGAATAATTAACTTCATCGAAAAACCAGCAAAAATAATAAATGTCAAGAAGCTTTAGAGCTATATTTTCTCCCTAAAACTCGAAAGAAAGAATTATTTTAAATTATAGTAAAAAGAAGGTCTCAGAATTGTAAGAAATGTGTAAGAATTTATTGATCTGGTAGGCTTTTGCTTGTATCTGGTATTTGCTTTTTTGTTGTCTCAATTATTGATCTGAGCTCTGACAACCTTACTTCATAGAGAGAAACAGGATGAGTCTCATTCTCAGATCGTAAACCATAGTGGTATATTTCCCGAACCCGGAACTCGATTTGTTTAAAGTTCTGCATATAATTATCAAGAACGTCTGAGAATCGAGGAAATATATCCCGCATCCCCATGTCCTGTACGATCAAGGCGGTACGATTATTTAATGAATTATCTATGAAAATATATGGGTACTCATCAGCAATACTATGTGTCGTAAGTCGTGAAACATAATAATAAGGCTCGGGAAAAGATACGAGCAAAAGAATGTTTTTATCTTTTATTAGTGAGCTGACAGAATGCGCTGCTTTTTCTTCATAACTGGTGCGGGTAAACTCGCCATTCTTCCAATTTTTAATACCTTGATAAGTCTGCGCACCTTGAATCCCAATAAGGAGAATAAGAAATCCGATTAAGCGCTGACGTTTGGCGTTGAGCGTTAGATGTTTTGCGTAGGGTAACACGATGTAGCTTGCCGGTATAAGCAAAAAGGGAATGGTATGGGTCCAGTACCGCTGGATAGTAGGATTTATGTGGTAATAAAAAACCGCAAGCAGTATGATGCTCAGAAGTATGAACATGATATGATGCCGAAATTTCCCATTCTTATGCATAATTGTGATCCCCATAATGAAAGCCATTCCAAGAAGAAAGTCAGTGGTAAAAAAATTCCTCATCGCATCAAAGTCATTAAAAAATACTCGAAATGCTGTAGGAAAAAGGGTCTGCAACAGAAGATATATACCGATAATCCATAATAATACAACACCTGCCGTATTAAAAATATTGATGAAGCGAATGCGTTTAACTTCAGAAAGAAATTTGAAGATAAAAGCTAAACAAACAAAAATCAACAATATGAGTCCTCCCAACCAAAGGAAACTGTTCACCTGTTGAGTCATTGCGGTAATAGTTGATTGAACAGGGAATAATTGAGTAAAAACGAGCGATAACACAAACACCAAGGATACGCCTATATTCAGTAATTTCGTGACCGGCGCCGGACTCAATGAAAAAATGAGAAGAGAAATCGGTATCAGGAGAATGATATATTCATACCTTGCGAGAATTGCACATGCAAGGAGCGTGCCGGTTAGTAAATCATGAAGTTCCGCTAACTGAGACCGCGCCTTGATGGTTGGAAGTAAAGTCCACAGAACAAATAACATTAATAAAACTCCGGTTGTTTCCGTGAGTATGAAACCTCCCCAGACCACATGATTGAAAGATATTGACAGAAGAAATGCCGCTCCGATTCCAGCGATTACTGACCGAAAAAGATGTTTTATAAAAAAATACACCACCACGATGGCGACAACTCCCGCAAGAAATGATGCTATGTAAGCTGCGTGAGTCCAATCAGAGCGAAACAGGTGAGTAAAACTAATCAACAAAGGATACAATGGGCGCGACCACATGAAAAAAGGCGGATAGAGCATACCCTTCTCTCCCAGCGGAGCAACAACAGAAATGTGCTCATAAATATTTTGAGCAACGAGAAGGTTCTGATAGGAATCGGGATAGAGTTTGTAGGGGGTAAGGTTTAATAAACGGAAAAGTATCCCGACAGACAGGTTGGTAAACAGGACGACAGTTTGAAAAACTGGAGAAGAAACTCGCACAATTTAATTATACCCCTCTGCTTTCAAAATGAAAAAGGTATAATGCCTTATGCCACTTCGTTATCTAAGCTCCCCTTAATAACTTCGTTCTGCATACAAAGCATACCTTCAATGAACGTAATACCAAACGGAGCTTTGATTTTATTTTGTAGGGACAGAACAATGTTCTGTCTCTATAGTAGGCATACACCACTTTTTTGAAAATGATTGCGAAGTGATATATATAATTTGTACCCTCGCTTAACAGAAGGTTTAGAAAATGTACGGGATAAACATCTTTGATTTTTTCATGTAACGGATGTATTCCTTTCCAAAATGATCACGAAGGAGTTCTTCTTCTCGTTGCCCCTGCGCATATGATCCCCATGCGATGATTGGTATAAATACCATGAACAACCAACTCTACGCGACGATTGTCCCTCCGACGTAAGCAAGAAATAATCCAGCATATATCGGGTGACGAATGAAACGGTAAATCCCCTGTGTCACCAGTTCATGCTTCTTTTTTATCTGATACTCTGAAGCGTGAGTCCAGTTTGTACTAAGTGATATACGAGCGGAGATACTTATCATTATTCCAACAGCAACCATCATAAACCCGAATAGCTGTGCCTGAAAAGAATAAGGGAAGCGCACTATCGGTAACCCAAAAAGTTGAAGAATGAGTAACAAACCAAGCAGGTAACTGTAATGCCGCTTGAACGCAGCCTGAAAAAACCTATTTTTACTTTCGGTTTTTCCCGATCTGCTTTTTTTTCCGTGACAAACCAGTAGAATCTCCATCCAAGAAATACGGTAAGTGTTAACACTCTTAAGAAAAGATCTACCATTACCTAATTGTACTACGAAGATTTACACAAACGTTAGTGCGTACCCTTTCTGATTTGCCCTTCCTGTTCTGCCAATACGGTGAACATAGTCCTCATAAGTCGCCGGTTGATCATAGTTGATGACGTGACTGATGTGGGGGATATCAATACCACGCGCCGCGACATCGGTCGCAACTAAAATAGTGGCCATACCTTCTTTAAAAAGGCGTATCGCCTGTTGACGCTTAAACTGCGGTTTATCACCATGGATAGACACCGATTTAAAACCTTTTCTATAGAGAGATGTCGATAGGGTTTCTGCCCCGATTTTTGTTCTGGTAAAAACGAGTACTTTCCGGAAGTCGTCTTTTTTCAGAAGGCTTGTCAGGACATTAATTTTAAGCTCGCCATTTTGTACGCGCACTATATCCTGATCGACATTTTCTGATGTCTTGGCGGTAACCGCTGAAACAGTCACCGGATTGCTCACAAATGAGTTAATGATGGATTTTATATTTTCGGCGATGGTTGCTGAAAAAAAGAGTGACTGCCGCTCTTTGGGAAGCAGAGAAATTAAGTACTTGATGTCCTGTATAAATCCCATATCCACCATCTTGTCTGCCTCGTCCAAAACAACACAGGTGACC
>CAZHGF010000005.1:15299-16500 GCA_964531945.1 uncultured Gammaproteobacteria bacterium
ACAGAAAGAGAACTTTCTGTTCAATCAGATCTTTTAGCCTGCCTGGAGTTCCTACCACAATATGGGGATTTCTTCGTAACTCAAATATCTGATTTCTTAAAGGAGTACCCCCAATACACAGGGTAGAGTAAACCGGAATACCAAGCGTAAAAGACCGTAGCTCCTGCCTGATCTGATGAGCTAATTCCCGGGTGGGGACTACAATGAGAGTTTTGGTTTGGGTATGTCTGATTGTCTTATCAATGAGAGGGATTAAGAATGCTCCGGTTTTTCCCGTTCCGGTATTCGCAAGACCAATCACGTCTTTTTCCTTTAATATATGAGGAATGGCTTTTGCCTGTATCGGCGTAGGCTGACTGTATCCCTTTTGGGAAATATTACTATGCAGTTTTTCATGAAGAGGAAAATCTGAAAAAGACGCCAGGGATACCTCTGGAGAGGCTTCCCGCGCAACCGCCTTTTTAATGAAGTACGATTCAGGTAGCTGAGTACCATATCGAGACCGGCGATTTGA
Source organism: uncultured Gammaproteobacteria bacterium (assembly GCA_964531945.1). Lineage (GTDB taxonomy): Bacteria > Patescibacteriota > Microgenomatia > UBA1406 > GWC2-37-13 > CAZHGF01. The sequence continues at coordinate 15,814 of CAZHGF010000005.1, forward strand.
GAATCTGCGTTTAAAGCGGCTTGTATATGAAATACGATTATTCTTCCACATAGTGGTGTATGAAAAAAATGATAAAATTGTAGAGTAGAGCCCGCAGTTAATTAGGTTATGAAGACGGCAGAATCTATCAAAACAATTGAGTATAAGTATACCATACTCTCTGGATAATAGCTACTGATTTTTTGCTATCCGCTGCGCATACTTTGCGGCCTTTCGCTGTAAAGCCCGTTGCTCGCTTCTCAGCCTCAGCGCGGCATTTTTTTTCCGCTGTTTTCTTATTTCACGATTCACGAGTTTTTGACATGCTAGGTCAGGACAAGCTGTCTGAGTATTGGTGATGACCGAACCCCCTACTTTCTCCTCCCAGATTCTCATAATGACGCGCTCAGTACCACATCGGGTACATGGATTCCGGTACGCTTTATTCATAAAGGGAAATACTATCCGCTTTCGGCACTTTTCATACCAGACAGCGGATAGTAGTAATATCTTTAATAATTCCGTCTTTCTCTTCGAAAATTGCTGTCGCGTCTAAATCCGCCGCCACCCCGATTTTCTCTTGGTTTTGCGACGTTAACGACTATCTTTCTTCCTTCTATTTCCTTTCCGTCCATTTCCAATGCTTTTTGGGCGCTCTCTTCTGAAGCGAATGTTACGAATCCGAATCCCTTTGAACGACCGCTGTCT
>CAZHGF010000005.1:16510-24337 GCA_964531945.1 uncultured Gammaproteobacteria bacterium
AATAACTCTCTTAAAGCATCACTGTTTATCGACCATGGTAAACTCCCGACAAATAATTTATTTTTATCCATGAATATCACCTTCTTTCTGCATAATTGAAATCTCTCCACGTTGAGGAGACTAAAACTGGGTTTTGATGTAAGCAGTTTATCATACTTCTCTCACTGTGAGTATACCAAAGTATACCATAGAATTATGTGTTTACGAACGAAAATCTAAAACGTGAGACAGTTATCATCTCCTTAGCCTTAATCCACTGATTTGCTATGAAACTCTCCGGACCAAAAGTCCACGGTTTCCTATATGTTAATAGTTGAAATCCGCCGTAGCGAAAACCAGTATTTGACAGTATGTACCGCTTTGAATTCGCTTCATCCCCCATAATTATATTGCGGTTGTGTTCGCGAAGGCTGTATAATCCAAAGTAATGAAAAATGCTCTCATTCTTCATGGCACAGGTGCAAACTCGCAATCAAACTGGTTTCCTTGGTTAAAAGTGGAGTTGGAAAAACACGGTTGGAAAGTCTTGGTGCCTGATCTTCCCGGTGCGGAAAAACCAAACATCGTCCGGTATAATAATTTTATCTTGAGCAATCAAGAATGGTTTTTTAATGACGAATCAGTTATTATTGGTCACTCTTCCGGATCAGTTGCGATTCTTGGGCTACTACAAGCACTACCAGAGAGCGTGAAAATCAATATGAGTATTCTGGTTGGATCATTCAAGGACGATCTCAGACGAGATGATCTCAAGGAATTATTCTTGCAACCGTTTCATTTTGAAAAAATCAAACAACGATCGAAGAAATTCATTTTCATTCACTCCGATAACGATCCTCATTGTCCGCTTGATCACGCTCAATATTTATCAGAACAACTTGGAGGGGAATTGATTGTCTTAAAAGGCCAGGGACACTTTAATCTTGAAGCAGGCGAACAGTATCGCCAATTTCCCTTCCTCTTAGATTTACTCACTAATACTTCCAACACGAAGTAATTATCCATCTATCTTCTTTATAGCTCCAAAAACATTGGATAACAACAATATAACCGTTGGATTTCTTTTCTCTCCGTTTGCCAGAACCGATACCTATTTCTTTTTCCGGATAGTTAAAAGCATAGAGAATCTGTTCCTCTGTAAGTTGGTGCTTCACCATCTGATCTCTTGTGTGGTCAGTGATGAAAACAAGTGGCGGTTCAATCCAAGTCATACTTCTAAAGTATATCAAGTCAATGAAGACTACTACAATCTTCTCTTCCACCCCGAGGTAGAGAATTTTAGACTGCTAAGACAATCTCTTTCACCTCCGAAGTGGAAGAGAGTATAATGATACTATGAAACGGGTAGTGATCCTATTAATCGTTTTTTTTATCATACTTGCCGGGAGTTTTATTTATAAATCCACATCGAAACCCTCCCAATCGAGCGTCCAGAAAACACCAGTTACAACACGAGTAACAGAGGATATTCCCGCAACTTCTATCATCGCGACTAATCTCGAAGTCCCGTGGGCGCTCGCGTTTTTGCCGGATGGTGATTTATTAGTCACTGAACGGGCGGGAAGGGTGAAACTTATTGATACATCAATCTATTCCACTTCGGAGGTGGAAAAAACAGCAAAAACCATCATGAATCTTGATGATGTCTTACCGTATGGTGAAGGAGGGTTACACGGTATTGCTCTTCATCCAGAGTTTTTGAAGAATAGTTTTATATATCTTTACTATACTTATTCCGGGGAGGGGAATAACACCCGCAATCGGGTAGCTCGTTATATCTACAAAAACGAAACATTCACAGATAAAAGAATCATTGTAGATAACATTCCCGGAGCGATTTTCCATGATGGCGGACGCATCAGGTTTGGTCCGGATAATAATTTATATATCACAACCGGAGATGCGCGGGAGCCTTCGCTCGCACAAGACCAGAACTCTCTTGCCGGAAAAATACTGCGGGTCACGGGTGATGGAAAACCGGTAGCCGGAAACCCGTTTAATAATCTGGTATATAGCTATGGTCACCGCAACCCGCAGGGTATTGCGTGGGATCAGAACAACGAGCTATGGTCAACAGAACATGGTCAAAACGCTCATGATGAATTAAATAAAATTGAAATCAGGAAGAACTACGGTTGGCCGGAGATTGAGGGAAAACAAACAGCGGATGGAATGGTACCACCACATCTGGAAAGTGGTTTTGCTACCTGGGCGCCCGCAGGATTAGCATATCTCAATGGATCACTCTATTTTGCCGGCCTTCGGGGTCAATCACTCTATCAGGTGGACATTACCGATCAACTGCAGTTGAAGGAGTATTTTAAAAGCACCTACGGAAGAATCCGCGAAGTAATCGCCGGTCCTGACGGTATGTTGTATATAACAACGAGTAATCGCGACGGCAGAGGAAATCCCGCTTCAGATGACGACAAAATCATAAGAGTGAATCCGAAGAAACTTTAGCACGCCCCGCGCCAAGCGCTATGCGCTGAGCGAGACTATGTGATATCATGATCCTATGATCCTCATCGAAAAAGTATCACCGAAGCTTTTTCTTTTCGTCTGCTTTCTCGTCATTGTAAATTTACTCATCCTCGATCTCTGGATTCTTAATACGATGAAAAAAGGATACCAACAGGTCATAGAAAAATCCGCGCAACCGCAGATTGTAAAGATAGTCCAACCGGCTGACGGATCGTGTCCGGTCAGTTGTCTTACTCAAATCAAAGAGGCAACCGCGTCTCTAAAGCTGACGGCGAACCAGACGATAGTTTCCTCAGGCACGCCATCATCATCCACACCGGTAAAAGAAGTATACATTCCGATTGGAAGCGGGACAGCAAGTAACAACGAATGGGAAGATGTCAAAGGATTAAAGGTTTATATCGATACCACCAAGTACTCCAAAATAAAATCTGCCGTCTTTGAAGCTTCAGTAAGTTTACCAAGTGGTAATCAGTTCGTATATGTACGCTTATACAACGAAACCGATAAACATCCGGTGTGGTTTTCTGAGCTCTATTTTCAGGAAGGTACCCTCCCTGCGCTTCAAGTCTCGCAACCGATTGTGTTAGACGCCGGAAATAAACTCTATAAGGTACAGATGAAAACCCAGCTCAAAAGCACCGCTGCCATAGACCAATCCCGAGTACATCTTACGCTTGAATAATGAGGGACAGGTCGCGACCGGTCCCTACGGGATTATTCTGCTAAAATGTAACTATGAGCGTCGATTATGAGTCAAATTTTTCAGCGGGGGTACCCCGAGATATTCTACCGGTGCCTCCCACTGATCCCGCAGGAAACGATGAGCCTCGCGTCGACCTTGCTCCTCTCCTGAGAAGAAAACAGGAGTTAAAAATTTCTACGGAGAATCACGCTACCCGCCTCATCGGCGATCTTGAACTCACCCATCAGAAACCTGATCTTTCAGCTGAAACACAAGTAATTACATATGACCAGCTCCATGCCGATTACCAGACCCTGCTCGCTGATCCCGGAAGTATTATAGAAGGCGATACCTACGCGCGACTGCACACGCGACTCAAACTCTATGGTCAAAAACTGGAGAAAGAGGAGCAGGAGGAAAAGGAAAAAGAACGATTGGAAACTCTGGAGAAACGATTGGAAGAACTCTATGACCGGCGCGGCAGACTTTCGTGGAGGGGTCCGGAAAAAGTAGGCGCAGCAACCCAAAAAATTGATAGACCGCTTGTCGAGCAGGACATCACCACTTTAGAAGCAAAGCGTCGTGAAGCTTTTAATCGCCCCTATGAGCGACGTGAGGAGCAAAGGAGTGTTCGGAACATGGAGGAAAATGTTCCCTGGTTTGATATTGAACAGACACTCAAACAAATTACCCAGAATCAGGCAGATGTTGGAGAAGCGTTCACGGGCGACCCTGCAGTAAATGTCCAATTATTCGACCGTTTGTACCAGACCACTATCGCTCCGCGGCTCGTCGCGCACGCGGCGGTCGGCAATATCACCAGACAACAAGCAGAAGAAGTTGCCCGGCGTATCGTTGATGCCTATCAACCTATAACTACATCAGGCGCCGAACCTCGAGGAGCACCTGCATTCAAAGAAATTGCAGCAATAGCTCCTGCGGTGTCAGACCTTGAAGATACATTAACCGCGCTCGCCGAAAAAAGACACCGGTTTATTTTTGAAGCTCTCCTTAGGAATGAATCGGTTCCGGTTATCAGAGAACTCGTCACCAGAGCAGAAACAATAAATCCACGGTACGACCTGCAAAGCATCATAGAAAGTAGGTATCAAGATATATATCCGCGTACCACCTTGTCTCGTATACTTTCACTTCTTGGTACAGTCAGAGTTTACCCTTTCCAGCAGCCCGAATGGAATTTATGGGGTGCTTTGGCACACGGTCCCGGTACCGAACTTTTTGATCCTGGAGAATGGGAGCGAATTAGCAGCGAAGCTCAGCGGCAAATTTACTCAGATGTGCGGGAGTATCAGACTAGTCCTTATTTTAGCCGTGTTGCGGTAGAAGCTTTATGGGGAGTAAGTAAAAATCATCCTGAGCGACGCGCATATTTTCCGGTAATCATTCGTTCGTTATTATGTTCACCTCATACTTTCACGGACATTGACCAGAGCTCTCGTGCTTTGCTTTATGAAGTTCTCACTTCTCTCACTCCTGAAGAAGTGACGCACCTTTCTCAAGAAGGATATCCTGCGGTCGCCCCATTACAAACACTTTTTCGTCAACATCCTCAAGTACTCCATCGCGGGAGAGGAGGGGTAGATCATGATATTCCGGCAAAAAAACAGTTTTATCGCGCGGTGGCGGAATTTTCTTTTCAGTCGTTTGTTCACCCCGAGAGTACTGATAAGGACAAATCAGCTGCTTTTTACAACCTTGATTATGCGTGGAGAGAGATGTTTGACTGGACGAAACCGCAGGCTGTTTTATTCAGTGATGAATTTAATCCGGAAGATCCGATCATGGCAAAATGGATTCTCCTTGTCACCCGATATAACGATAAAATTCTGACCCAAACACAGCGGCATGAAGTAATTCCCGACGAAGCAACCATACAGCAGTTTCAACAAGCAAGTGTAAAACTGCGCCACGCATATGGTGATGAGTCGGGAGCAGTTCATAAACGTGCGTTCATAAAAAATCCCGCAGTGCTGGCTCTCCTGGCGCGTCAACCGGAAAAGGCAGACGAGATGCTCGGGATAATTTTTCATGATGCGAACTTCGATGAACTGAGCCTTCTCATGGCGCCGGGAGGACCGCTGACATTGGGTCAGGACGCGGTGATGGAGGAAGTATTTTCTGCGGAAAACGCTTCTGAAAAGATACGCGAAATCATAGAAAGCTTTCGGCACAAAAAGCCGATCTGGGATATGCTGTTTGACACCTCGCGCCGCGCATATGGAGAGCAGTTAAGAAAATCAGACAGTATTTATCCTATTGATACCGTGCCATCGCATGATGGGGCCATCACTGTTTCTGAGTTATTCCGTCGACACCGGCAAGCTGCAAGACAGAACCATCATCCAACAGAACTTGAAACAATGATCGGTGATAAGGAATATTTGAAAGTCCTCGAGAGAGACGCCCCGGACGCAATTCCCTTTGCGCGGTTTAACCCTGTGACAAAAGAAAGAATTTTCCATCAGTATCTCACTACCCTAATACAGCGCTCCCGGGATGAAGATATAAAGCGGCGTGCTGACGAACGGAACCGTACCCTTGCGTTTCCAAGAATCGGAACCGGCGCATGGAACGTACATGGCAGTGCAATCGATTATCTTGACTCGATACTTCTGAACGGAAACCTTTCAGGAGAAGTGCTCCCCCGTGGAGTTGATCAGAAAAACTTTCCGTTTCATGCGGAGTTTATACGATTTGAAAGAACGGAGAGTGACGCTCCTATTCCCGAGATGATCGCCCGTCATGAGAGATTAGCAGTCTATGGAGGATCATCACGTCATGGAGGGGGGATGGGAGATCAGGGACAGATATTCTATCTCTACGACCGTGCTCATGCCGAGTATGAAAAAGATAAAGATTGCGAACCTCCGGAAGGAGGATGGCCGGGACACCGAATCGTGCTGGGAGGCGTTCCCTCTACTGAAGTAACTGGTATTATTCTTAGGTATCCTGATGCGACACTCCGGCGGGCAATGACGGCGATCGTTGAAAATGGTTTTTATATACCGCTCTATGACTTTAATGGTAATCTCCTTTTTACGCCAGAACAGTATGATCAGCATCGGAAGGACTGGAACCTCGATGTTACGGTACCTCTCTGGGATTTTGCGTTTAAAGTAGCAGACGAGAAGGGAAGTCACAAACCAGCAGGAGAATACATTATTCCCACTGAAAGCGGCACATCACAGCGATACTACGTAAAGTTTGCTCAGCCCTCAGTCAGCACGCCTGATTCACAGTCAGCAGAGGAAATGGAGCTTGAAGATAAATCAGGAATCTGGAACGAGTATCTGGCCGACAGCATTTACCGTCACCTGGGTATACCGGTTGCGAATACCGCGATAATACGAACAAACCGGGTATATGGACACGCTTCTCAAGCACAAACTTATAACCCGTTTATCGTCGACGGGAGAATGTATGGGAGAGCTGCCGAGATGCTCCCGCATGATCATGCGCCCTTTGAAACTATTGACACCCAAGTTAAGAATGGATTTCTCATAGATGCTCTCATCGCAAACTGGGATATGATAAAAGCAAAAGACTTGACAGCTGCCATGAGCGGGAATGTTCTCATGAGCGGTGGGAAAGCGGTACGCATCGATAATGGGGGAGCACTCCTATTTAGAGCTCGGGGAGTAAGAAAAACACCAGAGGATTTTGGCGAAAATGTAAAAGAATTAGAGACTATGCGAGACGGTTACCCTGGGTTAACGGAAGATGATATAGCGAATCAAGTTGTTCTACTTAAAGATAGACTCAAAGATCATGATGTGGATACACTTGTCGATAGTGTTCGACTGCATGAAAAGGATCGAACTGCATTAAAATATCTCCTTAAGAAACGGCGTGACTATATCCTCGACTACTTTAAAGATCTTCAACCGGCGGCATAAACTTGTTTATGAGATTCCTCTTCTTGCCAGAAGTTCTCTCGTCCAGTCTGAAGCAGCGCGCATGATGCTGGCAAAAACCGGATGGTGATGGCGTTCGCTTGCCATAACAAGAGGCGCGTAACGGTGCGCCACGAACGATGCTCTCCCAATAAAATCATCCGATGGAGTGAATGATAGTGGAACGCGCGTAGATCTTTGATAACGTTTTGATAATCCATGCACCGTAACCGGATGCCGCGCGTGAGTCTCCAGGGTAATACCGATGATATCTTTCGTAATTGTATCCGGTATCAGAGAGAACATAAAATCATTTCTTGATCGGGCTGGCTGCATTACGAGTGTTTCTGCGCGCACTGCGGTAAACCCGCTGATTCCCAAATCAGAAAGCAACATCTTAATATCAACCGGTGCGCTTCCGATATCGGCGACTGAGAGCGGCACCCGAAAACGCACCGATTGACGGCCGCTATGGAGGGCATGCTTAACATCAACATCGATATACGTCCCTGCCTGACATCCTAACAGAGGAACTAAATGAGAAGCAGCTTGTTCGACTTGACGTTCAACATCGATAAGCTCATGAGACCAGCTTACTCCTACAGTATCGAGAATACCACTCTCATCTAAAAAGTCCCGAAAAGCTTTTGGAACGCCTCTTTCGCTGTTTGCCATGTAACGTACTAGTCTAGTCAATTATACCACCACCAGAGGTGGTGGCATGAACTTCAGCCTAAAAGGCAA
>CAZHGF010000006.1:0-6770 GCA_964531945.1 uncultured Gammaproteobacteria bacterium
TGACAAAAGTATGTCTGCTTGCTTCGAAGAGACGATTGCTGTAACAGCCAATAAGAGCTTTATTTTAACATAATTATATGATACAATAAGTACTTTATGAAAGAGGGAACCCTTGTGGTTGAAGGAGAGGTCTTAGAAAACCTGCCAAACACGTTGTTTAAAGTGAAATTAAACGAAAGTGAAAAGGTAATTCTCTGCTATTTATCGGGGAAGATGAGAAAAAACTATATCAAGATTTTGCCGGGCGATAAAGTAAGAATTGAGATAACGCCCTATGATTTGAATAGAGGGAGAATAGTTTACCGTATATAACTATGCACGTCCAGTCATCAGTCAAAAAAATTTGCGCACAATGCAAAATGGTTAAAAGAAAGGGAAGGTTATATATTACGTGTAAAAATCCGAAGCATAAGCAGAGACAGGGATAATGGAAAAAAAATTCTAAACTCTAAATTCTAAGTTCCAGAAGAAACCCTAAATTCTAAATTATAAGCTCCAAACTGTTTAGAGTTTTACGATTTAGAATTTGTTTGGAACTTATTATTTAGTGCGTATTTGGGGATTATTGCTTAGAATTTCGAATTTTCAGTTTTATGGCTCGAATACTTGGTGTAAATTTACCTGATGATAAAAGAGTTGAGTATGCTCTCACTCTTTTTTATGGTATTGGATGGACTCTTTCGAGGAAAATACTAAATCAAGCAGGTGTTAGCACGAATGTACGGGTAAAGGATCTGAAAGAAGAAGATCTGAAAAAGATCACAATGGTAATAGAAAAGACCTATAAAGTTGAGGGTGATTTGAGAGAGGAAATTAACGAAAACTTCAAAAGGTTACGAGAAATTAATAGTTATCGTGCGCTCCGACATGCGCGGTCTCTTCCTGCCCGTGGTCAGAGGACACGATCCAATGCGAGGACAAAAAGAGGAAAAAGACGAACAGTCGGCGCGCTTAAAAAAGAAGTTTGGGCAAAAATGGAGCAGCAAAAACCAGCAGCTCCCGCAACAACTAAAAAATAAACAGTTTTATCAATAACTCTATGAAAAAGAAAAAAATCGCAAGAACAGCAGAAAAAGCAAATATTTACATTAGTGCTACTTTTAATAATACTATCGTTACTATTTCTGATGAGGGTGGAAATCCATTGGTAGTGGATTCATGCGGTATGCATGGTTTTTCAGGTACCCGTAAGTCCACTCCCTATGCGGCCACTGTTACCACAGAGTCTGCTCTCAGAAAAGCAATTAACGCGTACAGCATTAGAAGAATAGATGTCTTTATAAAAGGTATCGGTCCAGGAAGAGAAGCATCGCTGCGGGCGATTAAAGGATTTGATCTTGAGATAGAAAAAATAGTTGACGTTACACCTATCCCTCACAATGGTGTTCGACCACCAAAAATCAGACGGGTGTGATGATTTTAAAAGTAAAAATGAAAATTTAAAATTTAATGCACACTTTTTCCCTTTTCAATTTTCCTTTTAAAATTATTTATGAGATATACCGGACCGAAAAATAGAATCGCGCGTCGGGAAGGGGTTGATTTAGGTCTCAAAACAGTAGGGACAAAATCACATGCTTCTCTCCTAAAGCGACTCAATGTCTTACCAGGACAACATGGTACGAGAAAGAGAAGAAAAACCTCTGAGTATGGAAGACAAGTACGGGAAAAACAAAAATTACGGTACATGTTTGGTATTACTGAAAGTCAACTTAAAAATTACTTTCAAAAGTCAGTAAAAAAGACAGGTAATACCGGACTTTATTTATCACAATATTTAGAGCAGAGACTTGACAATACTGTTTTTCGATTAGGTCTTGTCCCAACGAGGGCAGCGGCAAGACAATTAGTTTCCCATGGACACATTAAAGTGAATGACCGCAAGCTTGCGGTTCCATCGTATCAAGTTCGCTCTGGGGATGTAATAACTTTTGCAAAAGAAAAATCTCAAAAGATACCACAAGTTGAAAGCACCTTGGTTAAAAAAGAAACAATAATTCCAGAGTGGTTAGAAAGAAAAGGAGCGGTTGGTAAGCTTGTTGTATTACCAAATGCGGATATTATAGAAAAACAAATTAACTTGCGGTTAGTAATTGAGTATTATTCACGATAAAAAATTGATTACTCATTTTTTAAAAGTTAATCCTTAAAGGGATTTAATTATTTAGGATATGTTAGAACCTAATTTTTATACACAAAAACAAGAAGAATCTGAGAGCTACGCTCGATTCATCTTAGAACCACTTTTCTCAAGTTTTGGTCAAAGTTTCGGAAATGCACTCAGGAGAACATTGTTATCATCGCTCCCGGGGGCATCGGTAAGTTATGTAAAAATTGATGGCGCGTCTCATCTCTTTAGTACCTTAAAAGGAGTAAAAGAATCGGTTCTCGATGTTATATTGCATTTAAAAGAGCTGCGGTTTCAGGTTCCGGCAGATGGGTCCTATCGGGTACGTCTCATAGCGAGAGGAAAGGGGAAACTATACGGAAAAGATATTGAAGGAGAAGTTAAGGTGGTCAACGGTGATGTGTATTTAGGTGAAATTACCGATGATAAAGGAAAACTTGAGATCGACGCGATTGTTGAGACAGGTTATGGCTTCGTACCTTCTGAAGAAAAAGAACAAAAAGAAAACGGTTTTATCGCAGTCGATTCTTCATTTTCTCCGATAAAAAAAGTCAATTTCAAAGTTGAGGAAGCGCGTGTCGGTCGAAAAACCAACTTCGATAGACTTATTCTTGAGATATGGACAGATGGGAGTATTACTCCTGAAGAAGCATTACGTCAATCTTCTCAGTTACTCTCTAAACAATTTACCCACATTCTTTCCCAGGAAGAATCACAAAAAGAAAAGGCGCCTCAAGTTGAACAAGGTCAAACAACAGATGCCGAGAACTCAAAGCTGGATGAGATAATTATCGACGAATTAAATCTTCCTTCCCGGGTAATCAACGCGCTTTTAAGGGAAAATATTGAGACGGTTGCCGACTTAAAAAGGAAAGGTCGTGACAAACTTGTCGTTTTAAAAGGAGTGGGAAGAAAATCTATTGATCTTATAGAAGAAGAACTTAAGAAAATGGGAATAGAGTTGTCATAAGGAGTATTTAAAAGATGTCGTTAGGCGCTAAGTGTTTATACAATTCGATGTAATTCATACCTATGAGGCACGGTGTAAACAAAATTAAAATCCAGTTAGGGAAGGATGCAAATAAGACGCTTGTCAGAAAGTTGGCCGTCAACTTTCTTACGCATGGCAGAATTACGACAACAGAAACGAAAGCAAGGGTACTGAAAACCTATCTCGAGAAGTTGGTTGAAAAGTCGAAGAAAAAAAATGAGGCGAATAAAAATTATCTTCTAAAAAACCTCGGCGATAGTAAAACAGTAGCAAGTATGTTTTCTGCTATCGGGTCTTCAATAGAAGGGAAAGTTGGAGGATACATTAAAGCCCAAAAAATGCATAAGCGTTTATCAGACGGATCGTTGATGGTGAAGTTGGAATGGAGCATACCTATTTTGGTAGAAGATAATAAGCAGAAAACGAAGACGGTTGCCACCAAACAACAGAAGGATAAAGTTGCTCATCCAGAGAAAAAATAATTATGAAGAAAACAACGTCTACAAAGTTTTACCGTCAGGAAAGTAAGACAAGAAAATGGCATCTTATTGATGTATCAGATAAATACCTTGGGAGAGTATCAAATTCTATTGCATCGCTCCTCCAGGGTAAGCATAAGTCCCAGTATGTTCCCAATAATGATAGTGGCGACTATGTCATAGTAGTAAACGCAAAAAAAGTTCGATTAAGCGGCAAGAAAATATCATCTAAAAAATATACCTTCTACTCAGGTTATCCGGGTGGATTACGGACTGTCAAATTTGAGACATTGTTACAAACGAGACCAGAAGAAGTTATACGGCACGCGGTTTCCGGGATGCTGCCGAAAAATAAATTACGGGATAAGCGTCTCACAAGATTATATGTTTTTCCCGAGGAAACGCATCCTTATAACGATAAGTTTTCGTCTTATTATAACTATCCGCCAGCTGGTGGACTAATTTCTAAGCCCAACAGCGAAGTTCAATAATTTTTAACTCAATATGGCAAAAAAACAAAAAGATGTTCGTTACTACCAGGCTGTTGGAAGAAGAAAAGAAGCAGTAGCCCGTGTTCGACTTTATATATCAGATAAAAGTAAAGGAGCAACGATCAACAGTAAAAAGATTAATCAGGGTCAAGTATTGATAAATAATCGACCTATCGAAGAGGTGTATAAAAGTCAGGTCGAAAAAAAAAGATGTCTATATCCACTCGCACTCACGAATAACCTGGATAGATTCGCAGTCTCAATTTTAGTATCAGGCGGTGGAAGGAATGGTCAAATTGAAGCTATATCACATGGTCTCTCCCGTGCACTACTTCTCGTAGACGACGCTACGTATAAAACGTCCCTCCGTGATCACGGACTTATTACCCGCGATCCTCGCGTTAAGGAAAGAAGAAAGGTTGGTACTGGCGGTAAAGCACGTAGACAAAAACAATCTCCAAAACGATAAAATCCCTTCTGAGTAGACATGAAAATGGTGTATCATAACACTATGTCTGATTTATCGATCATCGTTGTTTCATACAATACGAAACAGATTACCCGTGAGTGTATTAAATCCGTTATAACCTCACTCCATAAAAGTACTCTAGAGACAGAGATTATTATTGTTGATAATGGTTCTCATGATGGTACCCCTGAGTTGTTTGATTCCTTAATAAGCTCCCATAACAACTTCAAGAAGATAAAATTTTTCATGTTACCGCAAAAGGAGAATCTCGGATTTTCTAAAGCCAATAATATTGGTTTGCAGCACTCTCGAGGAAAATATGTTCTATTTCTAAACTCCGACGTTATTGTGAATGATGTGAAGTTTGATGATCTTACTCAGTATTTAGATGAAAACTTTCATGTTGGTGCAATGACGGTCGCAGTCCGTTTACCAAATGGAAAGATAGATCCAGCTTCTCACAGAGGTTTTCCCACCATCTGGCGTTCATTTTGTTACTTTTTGGGATTAGAGTCGTTATTCGGGAGGGTGCCTTTACTCAACAAGTTTTTTGGGGGTTACCATTTATTAGACCGGAATTTTGCGGTACTTCATGATATAGATTCACCAAGCGGAGCCTTTTTTCTCTCAAGAAGCACTATTCTCAAAAGCTTACATGGGTTTGATGAAAAATTTTTTATGTACGGAGAGGATATTGATCTTGCATTCCGGATTAAACAACTTGGCTATACAATCGTTTATAATCCAGCATATTCAGTTCTTCATTCAAAATATACCAGCGGGTTACATAATGAAGACGTGCAGCTGCAAAAAAAAGTTCGTGGTTATTTTTACAACGCAATGAAAATTTTTTATGAGAAGCACTACTTTAATAAATATCCAATGTTTCTTAATCGGGCAGTCTTTTTTTGTATTGACTTAAAACATAAACTTGTATGGTAACAATAGGAATTGATGCCCGTCTCTATTTTCAAACCGGAGTTGGTGTCTATTTGCGTAACCTTATTTACTTTCTTCAGGAGATGCCAACTGAAAACATACGATTTTTGATATATATTCTCGCGAAAGAAGAAAAAAAAATACACTTCGCGAAGGAAAATTTCATTAAAAAGACCGTACCGTATCACTGGCACAGCTTATCAGAACAAATAGGGTTTGCGAGAACTTTATACGAAGATCGTCTGGATTTAATGCACTTTACCTATTTTAGCTACCCGGTAATGTACCGTAGAAGGTTTATCGCGACTATTCATGATATAACGCCTCTCTTATATAAAACTGGTACTGCTTCGTCTCAGAATATATTGTTTTATGAACTCAAACATACCATATTTAAATTTGTGCTCTCATCACAGATATATAATGCGCTGCATATTATAGTTCCCGCAGAGACGGTAAAATCGCAAATTACGGACCTGTTCGGACAAAAGATCAGCTCGAAAATAGAACCCATCTATGAAGGTGTCGATAGAGATTTAGTGAACGTTTCTCCAAAAGACCCGATCCCGCCATTTAGTAAACCATTTTTTATATATGTTGGGAATTTTTACCCTCATAAAAATGTCGAAGCATTAGTTAAGGCATACAGTCATGTTCAACATGAAGCTTCTCTGGTCCTAATAGGACCAGAGGATTTTTTCACCAAACGAGTAAAAAAATATGTGGAAAGTCTCCAACAGCAGAACCGTATTGTCTTCCGTACGAATATTTCACGGGCAGAATTGACATTTTTCTATAAAAATGCTTTAGCCCTTATTCATCCGTCTCTTTCTGAAGGATTTGGACTCCCAATAATAGAAGCCGCTTATTTCAAATTACCAATTATAGCTTCTCGTATTCCGGTTTTTTCAGAGTTACTCGATGATCAGTATCTAGCTTTTGATCCGAGAGATCCTCATGATATTACTGAAAAAATTAATTTTTTCTTAAAACACAAACCTCGTTTTAATTACCTAACTCTTTTAAAAAAGTGTTCCTTTGAGTCAATGGCAGAAACAACGTTTCATATTTATCAAAAATATACGAATGAGTAATAAAATAGCAATTGTTTATGACTGGATAGACAAGTGGGGTGGCGCAGAAAGGGTACTCCTTAGCTTACATAATTTGTTTCCAGAGGCTCATTTTTATACTTCATATAAAGATGTCAAAACAGCAGGCTGGGCGAAGGGCTTATCGATAAAAACTTCCTTTATGCAGTATTTGCCGACAT